>NZ_JASJSQ010000020.1:0-69346 GCF_030236855.1 Stenotrophomonas maltophilia group sp. Smal13 | reverse complement strand
GCCCCTGCAACCGGACCCACCCCGCCTTCGACAGGTTCCTGCGACCTGTCGGGACGGCGTTCCGCAATGCTGTTGGTGGGTGTCGACCTTGGTCGACACACTTTCCCAAGGGTCAGAAGGGGTTCAGTGCCACGCGCTGAATGCGCGCCCTGGACGGGTAGACTGTGGCTCTTGCTCCCATGAATCCCGGTTGCCCGATGTCCGCCAAATTCCGCTGGTTGCCCCTGTTGTGCCTGGCCCTGGCGGGCTGCAGTCAGCTGGAGAATCCGGGCAATGTGACCGCTGCCGACAAGGCGGCGCGGGCGCCGGCCAGTGATGGCGAGAACATGGTGTCGATCAATGCGGCTGACGCACCGCCACCGCCGGCGCCGCCGCGCAGCCGGGCGGATCGGCCGTGGCCGCAGGCGCAGTTGGAGAATGGCCGCGCCTGGGTCAGCTGCAGTACCGAGTACGCCGGTGAGGCGGGCGATGGCGTCGAGCTGGAGGGCCTGCAGCGCGAGCAGATTGCCCAGGCCCTGGCGCCGTGTGCCGAGCGTGGCCTGATGCGGGTGCGTTACGCCGGCAAGATCAATCCGGGCTTCGCCGAAATGATGTGGCGACTTGCCGTGGTCGCCGATGAACAGAAGATCCACAAGCGCATCCTCGATCTGGACTCCAGCGGCGGTCAGGTGGAATCGGCGATCGTCGCCGGTGACAGCATCGGTGAATCGGGCTGGACCATCTGGGTGCGCGAAGGCTCGATCTGCCACAGCGCCTGCGTGTTCGTGCTGGCCGCTGGTGACAACCGGCTGCTGTCGGGAAAGGTCGGCATCCACCGCATGATGCGCATCAGTTCCAAGGCGACCTCGCGCGCCGAGCTCAACCGCGAGCTGCACGAGGTCTACGACAACGTAAAGGACTACCTGCAGCGCAACGGCGTGGCGGTGGGCGTGGCCGATCTGATGATGACGGTGCCCAACCGCAGCCTGCGCCTGCTGACGCCGGACGAACTACGCCAGTACGGTCTGGATGGCACCAACGCGGTGCAGGACGATCTGGAACGGATCAAGCAGATGCGCGCCTGCGGCGATGACTTCGTGCAGCGCAAGGATGCGTTCCTGATCGCCTTCGACCAGCAGTGCAAGCGCGAAGGCGCCGACATGGAATCGATCAACAGCTGCGGCCAGGCACTGAAGCAGCGCTTCGGTTTCCCGGATGCGGTGTGCCCGGAAGAAAGCCCGCTGTCGGAAATCGATGTGGCAACGTTGCCGCCGGCACCGTCGGAGCCGCCGCCGGTGGCCGAACAGGCGCCAGCAGACACCGGCACGCCTGCCGCGCAGGCCGATGCCGCAGCGGTGGAAGGCAGCGCCCACGCGCGCTGACGAACAGCTCACCGCGCTGGCGTAGACTGCGGTTCTTTCCCGAGAACCGGCGGTGTCCATGAAGCGCGTGCTCCTGCTGCTGTCCCTGCTGCCCCTGACCGCATTGGCGCAGGCACCCGCGCCGGCCACGCCTGCACCGGCACCCGCGCGCCCCGCACCGGCATCGCCGGCGGCTGCGAAACCGGCCACGGCCGGCGCTCCGGCGTTGACTGCCGCGCAGCAGGCGCAGGTGCAGAAGCAGGATGCGGAAATGGGCGCGGCCGCAGTGAAGGCGGCGCAGCTGGTCGATGCCAACCGCGCAGGCGAGTTGTGGGATGGCGCTTCGGCCGTCGCGCGCCGTGCAGTACCGAAGGCCGCCTTCGTCAGCCAGTTGACTGCCGAGCGCACGCGCCTGGGCGCGCTGGCCGGGCGTGGTCAGCCGACCATCACCCGGGTCAAGTACAGCGCCGGTGCCGCGGTGCCGGAGGGGCTGTACATCAACGTCAGCTTCCCGACCCGTTTCGCCAACAGCGCGCAGCCGGTACGCGAGCTCGTCTCGTTCCGTTTCGACGAGGACCAGGTGTGGCGCCTGGCCGGTTACAGCCTGCGTGCGTCGGCACCCTGAGGAGATGATCGATGGCAACTGAACTGACGATGCTGGCCTGGTCGGTGCTGCTGGGCTTTGTCTACATCTTCGCTACCTCCACCGTGGTCACCCGCGAGCGTGGGATGAAGTGGAATGCCTCGGCGCGTGATGGCGAAGCCAGGCCACTCAGCCCGCTGGCCGGGCGCCTGCAGCGTGCGCAGGCCAACTTCCTGGAGACGTTCCCTTTCTTCGCTGCCGCCGCCATCGCAGTGGTCGTGGCCGGGCGCGGCAACGACACCACGGCGCTGGCGGCGCAGGCCTACTTCTGGGCGCGCGTGGTCTACCTGCCGCTGTATGCCGCGGGCGTGCCCTACGTGCGCAGCCTGGTCTGGGCAGTGTCGCTGCTGTCGATCCTGGCGCTGGTGTTCGCGTTGTTGTGATCCCGGCCTGATCCAGATCAAGGCCGGTCAGGTGCGCGGCGCTATGCTGGCGCGGACTGAATCAACGGCAGGAGGCGCGCATGCGCAGGATGGACGTGGTGGTGGTCGGCGCCGGACCGGCGGGTCTGTGCTTCGCGCGCGCGCTGGCCGGTAGCGGCCTGCAGGTCGGGCTGGTCGAAGTTCAACCGCGCCAGGCGCTTGCCGAGGCCGCCTTCGATGGCCGTGAGATCGCGCTGACCCATGCCTCGCGGCAGAGCATGGAGCAGCTGGGGCTGTGGCAGCGCCTGCCGCAGGCCGAAGTCGCTGAACTGCGCGATGCCAAGGTGATGAACGGCGGCTCGCCGTTCGCGCTGACCTTCGCCAGCAGCCAGGTGGACGGTCAGCCGCTGGGCTGGCTGGTGCCCAACCATCTGATCCGCCGCGCTGCATGGGATGCCGTGCAGGGGCAGGACGGCCTGGAGCTGTTCGACGGGCGCAAGGTGCTGGGCGTGCAGGCCGATGCGCAGGGCCACGTGGTCAAACTCGATGACGGCAGCCAACTTCATGCGCGCCTGCTGGTCGCCGCTGACAGCCGCTTCTCCGCCACCCGCCGCATGCTCGGCATCGGCGCGCAGATGCGCGACTTCGGCAAGTCGATGCTGGTGTGCCGCATGCAGGTCGAACGTGATCATCACCACACTGCCTGGGAATGGTTCGGCTACGGCCGCACCATGGCGCTGCTGCCGCTCAACGAGGGCCAAGCGTCTGCGGTGATCACCTTGCCGCCGCGCCAGATTGAAGAACTGCTGGCGATGGATGAGGTGGCCTTCGGTGAGGCCATCAGCGGTTGCTTCGAGCACCGCCTGGGCCGCATGCAGCCGGTGGCCACGCCGCAGGCGTATCCGCTGGTGGGTGTGTACGCGCACCGTTTCGTCGGCGAGCGTTCGGCGCTGATCGGCGATGCCGCCGTTGGCATGCACCCGGTCACCGCGCATGGCTTCAACCTGGGACTGGCCAGCGCACAGCGGCTCGCACAGGGCATCGTCGCGCAGCAGCGACGTGGTGCCGACATTGCCGCGGCCGGCATGCTGGCCAGCTACCAGCGGGGTCACCGGCTGGCGTCGCGGCCGCTGTACGAGGCCACCAATGCAATCGCCAGCCTGTATACCGACGATCGCCGCCCGGCGCGGCTGCTGCGCGCGGCGGGCCTGCGTCTGGCACAAGGCGTGGCACCGTTCAGGCAGCTGATCGCCTCGCACCTGACCCAGCGCGTGGCCTGAACCGGTTCAGATCAGCCCGTTCAGATCAGCCGGCGGCCAGCACCCGGATCTGGCTGTCGGCGAACTCGACCACCTGGCCTGCGCGGATCTTGCAGGCCTTGCGCAGTTCAACTTCGCCGTCGACCCGCACCTGGCCGTCACCGATGACCATCTTGGCCTCGCCGCCACTGGTGACCAGGTCGGCCAGCTTGAGCAGCTGCTTGAGTTCGACGTAGTCACCGTCGAGGTCGAATTCGAGAATCTGCATGGAGCGGGGTTCCTGGGGAAGGGCGCAGCCAGCGGCCGGGCCGGTGAAGAGGGCGCGTATTGTGCGCCAGCTTGGGGCATGACGGTACGCGCACGGCAAGCTGTACGCCTTGTTCAGGATCAATGCGGTATGATTCCGCTCTGAGCGAGTGAAATCTCCTCCAACCGAGCAGCGCCAGGGCACGCGATAAGAAGGGCGCCCAAAGCGCGGACCATCACCTTTTTTATCGCACTGCCAGGAAGACGGCAGTGTCTTCGGAGTTCCCCATGTCCCAAGATTCCCAAGCGCCGCTGCAGTTCGCGCAGCTCGGCCTGTCCGAGCCCGTGATGCAGGCGGTCACCGCCATCGGCTACGAAACCCCGTCGCCGATCCAGGCCGCTACCATCCCGGCGATGCTGGAAGGTCGCGACGTGCTGGGCCAGGCCCAGACCGGCACCGGCAAGACCGCAGCGTTCGCGCTGCCGGTACTGTCCAACATCGATCTGCAGCAGATCAAGCCGCAGGCCCTGATCCTGGCGCCGACCCGCGAACTGGCCATCCAGGTTGCCGAGGCGTTCCAGTCCTATTCGTCGAAGATCCCGGGCTTCCGCGTGCTGCCGGTGTACGGCGGCCAGCCGTACGGCCAGCAGCTGTCGGCCCTGCGCCGCGGCGTGCACATCGTGGTCGGTACCCCCGGCCGCGTGATCGACCACCTGGACCGCAGCACCCTGGACCTGTCCGAGCTGAAGACGCTGGTGCTGGACGAAGCCGATGAAATGCTGCGCATGGGCTTCATCGACGACGTCGAAGCCGTGCTGAAGAAGCTGCCGGAGCAGCGCCAGGTGGCCCTGTTCTCGGCCACCATGCCGCCGCAGATCCGCCGCATCGCGCAGACCTACCTGCAGGACCCGGTGGAAGTGACCATCGCGGCCAAGACCACCACCTCGGCCAACATCCGCCAGCGTTACTGGTGGGTGAGCGGCATGCACAAGCTGGACGCGCTGACCCGCATCCTGGAAGTCGAGCCGTTCGACGCGATGATCATCTTCGCGCGCACCAAGGCCGGCACCGAGGAACTGGCCAGCAAGCTGCAGGCCCGTGGCCTGGCCGCTGCCGCCATCAACGGTGACATGCAGCAGGCCCAGCGTGAGCGCACCATCGCCATGCTGAAGGAAGGCAAGCTGGACATCCTGGTCGCCACCGACGTGGCTGCCCGCGGCCTGGACGTGGAGCGCATCAGCCACGTGCTGAACTACGACATCCCGTACGACACCGAAAGCTACGTGCACCGCATCGGCCGTACCGGTCGTGCCGGCCGCAGCGGCGAGGCGATCCTGTTCGCCACCCCGCGCGAGAAGGGCATGCTGCGCCAGATCGAGCGCGCTACCCGCCAGCCGATCGAAGAGATGCAGCTGCCGAGCGTGGAAGCGGTCAACGACACCCGCATCAACAAGTTCACCTCGCGCATCAGCGAAACCCTCGGCGCCGGTGGCCTGGACTTCTACCGCCAGCTGCTGGAGCGTTTCGAGAACGAGCAGAACGTGCCGGCCATTGAAGTGGCTGCCGCGCTGGCCAAGATGCTGCAGGGTGACACCCCGTTCCTGCTGCAGCCGCCGGTGCGTGCCCCGCGTGAAGAGCGCGCACCGCGCGAACGCTTCGACCGTGGTGACCGCCCGGAACGTGGCGATCGCTTCGACCGCAACGAGCGTGGTCCGCGCTTCGAGCGTGGCCCGCGCCGCGACGACGCCGAAGGTGGCTTCGAGCAGCGTCCGCGCCGTGAGGTTCCGCCACGTGGTGCGCCGGAGCAGGGCATGGAGACCTACCGCATTTCGGTCGGCCACCAGCACGGCGTGAAGCCGGCCAACATCGTTGGCGCCATTGCCAACGAAGCTGGCCTGGAAAGCCGCTTCATCGGCCGCATCGACATCCACGACGACTTCTCGCTGCTGGACCTGCCGGCACAGATGCCGCCGGACGTGCTGTCGCACCTGCAGAAGGTGTGGGTGTCCGGCCAGCAGCTGCAGATGCGTGCGCTGGCTCCGGGTGAAGACACCAATCCGGCCCCGCGTCCGTTCAAGCCGCGCTTCGACAAGCGTGGTCCGGGCGGCCCGGGTGGCCCGCGTCGCGGTGGCCCGGGCGGTCCGGGTGGCCACGGTGGCGACCGCGGCGGTGACCGCGACAGCCGCCCGCCGCGTCGTGACGGCTTCAAGCCGCGCGGTCCGCGCAGCTTCTAAGCCGCACCTGCGGTCCTGAACAACGCCAGCCTCCGGGTTGGCGTTGTCCGTTATGGGCCTGGAAAAGGGGACGGAGGGGATTAAGTCGTTTATGCCCGGCAGTGCGCTTATGCCGAAAACGACTTAATCCCCTCCGTCCCCTTTTCGCATGGCAAACACATTGCCGGTCATAGGCTGGGCCGGTTCCAAGGGAGGTTGTCACCGCAGCACATTCGGGGGGATCCGGGATGGGTAGAAGTGGCACGGACCAGCAGAGCCGGCGGGTGCCGATGACCCGTGGCCTGGGATTGCGCTTTGCGTTGTTGACGGGCATGGCGATCGGGTTGGTCGCGCTGTCCGCGTTGATCCAGGAACTGCAGGCGGCCTCGACGGCCTGGATTGCCGGCCAGGGCTACTGGTCGCGAGGGCAGCAGGATGCGACCGCTGCGCTGAGCCGCTACCTGGCGCGTGGCGATGCGCAGGACCTGGATGACGCGCGCCAGGCCCTGCGGATTCCGTTGGGGGATCTGCAGGCCCGGCTGGCGCTGGAACAGGCGGTACCGGACGAGGAGAAGGCCCGGCAGGGTTTCCTGCAGGGCGGCAACGCGCGCGCCGATATTCCGCGCCTGGTGTTCTCGTTCCGCTACGCCCGTGACCTGGGAGCATTCCGCGAAGCCACTGCACTGTGGCGGCAGACCGATGGTGATCTGGAGGCTGTGCAGGCCCTGGTCGCCGAGCTGCAACGGAGGCATGCGGCAGGTGAACTGCCCGTGGCCGACCGCAATCGCTACCTGCAGCAGCTGCGGGATCTCGACCGCCGCCTGCAGGTGCAGGCCCAGGCGTTCTCGCAGGCGGTGCTGAGGATGGCCACCATGGTCCGGATCGCCACGCTGATGGTTGGCGGCCTGTCGGTGCTGGTGATCAGCCTGATGGCAGTGGCGCTGGCGCGTCGTGTCGGCAAGGATCTGACCGAGCACGAGAGCCGCTTCCGCGCGGCGTTCTACCAGGCCAATGTCGGCATGCTGAAGCTCGACACCGATGGCCGCGTGGTCGAGGCCAACCAGGCGATGGCGGATATCCTCGACTACCGGCGCGATGTGCTGCTGCAGATGCTGCTGGGTGACCTGCTGATGGAGGGGGAACTGGTCCTCGACGGTGTCGGCCGCATCGACTGGGACCGGCAGCTGCGGCCGAGCGAGCTGCGTTTCCGCCGGCGCGATGGCAGCCTCGTCTGGGGACGCTGGAGCGGTACCGCGGTTCGCAGCTCGGGCGGAGGATTGTCGGTGTTCGCGATCATCGAGGATGTCAGCCAGAACCATGCACTGGCGCGCGAGATCGAGCATCACGCCAGCCACGATCCGCTGACCGGCCTGATCAACCGCCGCGAGATCGAACGCCTGCTGGAGCGCGCGCTGCTGCAGGTCCGGACGGACGGTGGTACGCATGCGCTGTGCTACATCAACCTGGACCACTTCAAGCTGGTCAACGACAGCTTCGGTCATGCCGCCGGCGACCAGATGCTGCGCGGTTTCGCCGACTATCTGGTGGCGGCGGTGCGTGATGGCGATTGGGTCGGCCGCCTGGGGGCCGATGAGTTCGCGGTGTTTCTCGCCCACGCCGGCCAGGATGAAGCCAAGCGGGTACTGCAGCGGGTGATCCGCAACCTGGGCCAGGCCACGTTCCCGATCAGCGAGGGCAGCCCGCAGTTGAGCTGCAGCATCGGCGTGGTCGAGGTCAGTGCCGAGGCGCCGGACGCGAACTGGCTGATGAGCGCTGCCGACAGCGCCTGCTATGCCGCCAAGCAGGCCGGTCGCAACCGCGTGCACTGCTTCAACGAGAACCGCATGGCGCTGGAGGAGCGGCGGCAGGAGGCCGAGCGTCTGCAGGGTGTCAGCCTGGCCATGGCGGAGAATCGCATGCTGCTGTACGCGCAGCGCATCGCCCGCGTGGGCGATCCGTCCTACCTGCATTACGAGGTGCTGGTGCGCATGCGTGGTACCGATGGCAGCCTGCATCTGCCCGGTCAGTTCATGCCGGCGGTGGAGCGATACGGCATGGCGGTGGCGCTGGATCGGCACGTGCTCGGGCTGTTGTTCCGCCACCTGCAGGTCTGCCCGGCACACGTGCGCCAGCTGGGCCTGTGCAACGTCAACGTTTCGGCGCAGTCGATCGCCGAGCCGGGATTCCTCGCCTTCGTCTGCGACCTGCTCGAGCGCAACCGCGCGCTGGCCTCGAAACTGTGTTTCGAGATCACCGAGACCGCGGCGATCAGCAACCTCAGCCAGGCACGCGCTTTCATCGATGCGGTCAAGGCGCGTGGCTGCCGGATGGCACTGGATGACTTCGGCTCCGGCCTGTCCTCGTTCGGCTATCTGCGCCAGCTGCCTGCGGACATCCTGAAGATCGACGGCACCTTCGTGCGTGACATGGACACCGACCCGGTCAGCCACGCTACGGTGCGGGCGATCAGCGAGCTCGGGCGGGAACTGCAGATGGAGGTGGTGGCCGAATGGGTGGAAACCGCCGAGGTGGCTGGCGCACTGACCCGGCTCGGCGTGCAGGGCCTGCAGGGCTACGCGATCGAGCGGCCGCAGCCGCTGGAACGGATGACCCTGAGTGACCTGAGGCCGGTCCGCCTGGTGGCGGTGAAGGGGCCTCCGGCCGCTGGCTGAACGGCGCACGGCGACTTTGGTCTACACATGCGCGGCGTGCCCGGCTGCGATAATGCGCGCCAGGGGCGACGCGCAGTGGGCGCGGACGTAAGCAGGAACAGGATGTGGCGTGGGCGTCAGGCAGTGGCGGTACGAAACAGGGACGCTGCTGGTCGTCCTGCTGATGGGAGTGTTGCTTCCCGGTCTGGTGCACGCGCGCCTGGCCGAGGCCGGCCGGGATTTCCTGCTGGTTGGCGCACCGACGGACGAACCGACACCCCATCGTGGCTGTACGCCCGCGATGCTGGCCGGGCCGCGCGAGCAGGTAGAGGTACCGGCGCCGCCCGGGGGCTGGTCGGGGCAACCCCAGGCGCTGGATGTGTTCAACGTGTTCGCTGGCGAAGTCCGCGTACAGCATGGTGACCGCGAGATCTGCGGCAACATGCACGATGCGCGCACCCGTGATTCGCGCTTCCGCGCCGGCATCGGCCTGGTGGCGGTGCCAGCGGCAGGCAGCCATGAGCCGTTCCTGGTGTCGTGGCAGGCGCCGCTGAAAGCGCGCTGGGTGCCAACCTTGCGGCTGGGGGCGCCCAGTCCGGTCCAGCAGAACGATACCGCCCGCCTGCTGGTGCGCGCGGCCTGCATCGCGGTGGCGATCGCGCTGGCGCTGTCGGCATTGATGGCCTACCTGACCACCCGTGACCGCAGCTTCCTGGTCTACATCGGCGCGACGATCGTGGTGGTGGTGTGGCAGGCGGTTCTTGGCGGCTTGAGCGGCTACCCCGAACCGTGGCTGCCGGTGGGCGAGCGCGGCGCATGGTGGCTGCTGGCGCTGACCGCCGCGACCCAGGCGCTGGTACTGCCCGCTCTGTGGCGCCTCAACGGCGGGGACCGCTTGCTGCCGCGCTCGCGGCCGGCACAGCAGGCTGTGCTGTGGGGCCTGATGGGACTGGCCGCGCTGGTGCCGTGGCTGCGCTGGGACACCCTGGCGCTGGTCGCGCAGAGCCTGCAGCTGACCTTCATCCTCGGTTGCCTGTTGTCACTGGCCGCTGGCATGCGTGCCTGGTTGCGCGGTGACTGCTGGGCGTTGGCGGGCCTGGCGGCGCTGGTGCCACTGCTGGTGATGATCGCAGCCGATGCCAGCAGTGCGGGGTGGCTGCTGGAGTACCGGGTGGAAGCACTGCAGCTGTCGGTGACCTGGCTGCTGATGATGGCCGCCTATGCCATGAACCAGCGGCTGGGCCGGCTGCGCCAGCAGCGCGATGAACTGCGCCAGCTGGCCGAAACCGATGGCCTGACCGGGCTGCCCAACCGCCGGGCCGGCCTGCAGCAGCTGGCCCGTCACCTGGCACAGGTCGACCGTGAGCGCGGCCCGCTGGTGATCGGCTTCCTCGACATCGACCTGTTCAAGGACATCAACGACCGCCATGGCCACGCGGTGGGCGACCAGGTGCTGGTGGCGGTAGCGCGTGCCCTGCGCACGGCAGTCCGCAGCCAGGACGAAGTGGTGCGGATGGGCGGCGAGGAGTTCCTGCTGCTGATGCCGGGCATGCCGCGCGAGGCGGCGTCGGCGCGCCTGGACCGCCTGCGCCAGCGCATCACCGAAGCCGGCCAGGCCCTGCAGGTGCCGGGCCTGGAAGTGACCGCCAGCATCGGACTGGCGCAGTGGCGGCCGGGTGAGGATGACCTGGCCGCGCTGCTGCGGCGGGCCGACCATGCCATGTACGTGGCCAAGCGGGCGGGTCGCAACCGGGTGTTCGACGGCGAAGAGCTCGATCCGCCGGCCCCGGCATGAAGCGCAGCGGGCGGCGATGCCGGATAATGGACCGATGACCACCCGACTCAACAAACATATCGCCGACACCGGCTTCTGCTCCCGCCGCGAGGCCGATCGCCTGATCGCCGCCCGCCGCGTCACCGTCAACGGCCACGCGGCCGGCACCGGTGCGGTGGTGGGCGAGGAAGACCAGGTGCTGGTCGACGGCCAGCCGCTGCGCGCGCGCGTGGCACGCAAGCCCGGCGCCCGCCGCCACGTCTACATCGCGCTGAACAAGCCGGTGGGCGTCACCTGCACCACCGAAACCTCGGTCAAGGGCAACATCGTCGACTTCGTCGGCCACGAACAGCGCATCTTCCCGATCGGGCGCCTGGACAAGGAGTCCGAGGGACTGATCCTGATGACCAGCAACGGCGACATCGTCAACCAGATCCTGCGTGCCGAGAACGGCCACCAGAAGGAGTACCTGGTGGCGGTGAACAAGCCGGTCACCGACGAGTTCCTGCGTGGCATGGCGCGCGGCGTGCGCATCCACGACCAGATGACGCTGCCGTGCAAGACCTCGCGCATCGCCAAGTTCGGATTCCGCATCACCCTGCAGCAGGGACTGAACCGGCAGATCCGCCTGATGGCCGCCGAATTCGGCTATCGCGTGACCCAGTTGCGCCGCGTGCGCATCGACAACATCAAGATCGGTGCGCTGAAGCCGGGCCAGTGGCGCAACCTGACCGAGCAGGAGCTGCAGGGCCTGCTGCCGAAGCAGCTGGACTGGTAACGCGCGGTAGTGCCGGCCGCTGGCCGGCTGCACCAGGCATCGAATGAGCGCGGGATGCCGGCCAGCGGCCGGCACTCCCCGTTGTGCGGATTGCGCACCGGCATCAGCTAGACTCCGCAGTGACCTGCCGGAACGTGACGCTGCATGATCAAGCCCGACAAGCCTGCCAACGAAGCCCTGCGGCTCGAGGCGCTGTACCGCTACCGGATCCTGGATTCGCAGCGTGAGAAATCCTTCGACGACCTGGTCGCGATCGCCAAGGCGGTCTGCGGTACCTCGATGGCGGCGGTGACCCTGATCGACGTCGAACGGCAGTGGTTCAAGTCGATCCAGGGCATCGACGCGGCGGAAAACCTGCGCAGCGAATCGATGTGTGGCCACGCCATCCTGCAGCCGCAGGAAATCATGGTGGTCGAGGACGCGTTGCAGGACATCCGCTTCCACGACAACCCGGTAGTGACCGGCGACCCGCACATCCGCTTCTACGCCGGTGCGCCATTGATCAGTTCCGATGGACTGCCTCTGGGCACGCTGTGCGTGTTCGATGCACATCCGCAGCACCTGCCCAGCGACAAGGCCGAGGCACTGGCCGCGCTGTCACGGCAGGTGATGCTGGTGATGGAGCTGCGCCGTTTCGCGCTCGACATCCAGAAGCACATGCTGGAGCGCGATGACTACGAGCGCCTGTTGGCGGAGTACCAGGACGTGCTGCTGGCGCAGAATGCCGACCTGGCCGAGCAGAGCCGCACCGATGCGCTGACCGGCCTGCCCAACCGCCGCGCAATGGCGGCGGCACTGGAAGAGGCGGTGGTGGAGATCGATGGGCAACCGGGCGTCGCCTGCGTTGCGTTGCTCGACATCGATCATTTCAAGCACATCAATGATTTCCAGGGCCACGCTACAGGCGACCGGGTGCTGGCCGAGCTGGGCGTGCTGCTGCGCTCGCACTTCGCCGGCCGCGGCATGGCTGCGCGCTACGGCGGCGAGGAGTTCGTGGCGGTAATGCCGGGCACCGACCTGCACACGGCCGAACTGCAATGCGAGTTCCTGCGCCTGGCCGTGGCTGACCTGCCGCTTGGATTCCCGGTCACGGTCAGCATCGGTGTTGCCCAGCACCAGCCAGGTGAAAGCGTGGATGACACGCTGGCACGTGCCGACAAGGCGCTGTACCGGGCCAAGGGCAATGGTCGCAACCGGGTGGAACGGGCGGGCTGAGACACCGGCGACTCGCGCGCTGAACGCATGCGACGTGTGGATGATTCGATGCCGTTCCAGTAGATCCACGCCATGCGTGGATGCTCTTCCCGATTCACGTCGCGTCGCAGCTCCTGCGATCAGAACCGGCCAGCATGACGTCCCTGTTCCCACGGACACAACCATGCTGCAGACCCTGGCCATCGCCCACTATCGCTCGCTGCACGGGCTGGTACTGCCGCTGCAGCAGTTGAATGTGGTGACCGGCGACAATGGCAGTGGCAAATCCAGCCTGTACCGCGCGCTGCGCCTGCTGGCGGAGACCGCGCAGGGCGGCGTCGCGGCGGTTCTGGCCCGCGAAGGTGGGCTCGGTTCGGCGCTGTGGGCGGGGCCGGAAAAAATGGACCGTCGGGTTGCTGCCGGTGAAATCCCCTTGCAGGGCGGCCCGCGTCAGGAATCGGTGGGGCTGAAGCTGGGCTTCACCACCGACGAGTTCGGCTATGCCATCGACCTGGGCTACCCACCGCCCAGCCGTTCGGCCTTCGCACTGGACCCGCAGATCAAGGCCGAGGCGATCTGGGCCGGGCCGTTCCTGCGCAGCGCCAACCTGCTGGTCGACCGACGTGGGGCAATGGTGCGGCAACGCCATGCGCGCGGTTGGGATCTGGTCGATGACCGGTTGTCGCTGTTCGACAGTCTGTTCACCCAGGTTGGCGATCCGCAGCGCATGCCGGAAACCATCGCCCTGCGCGAGTACATCCGTCGCTGGCGCTTCTACGACCATTTCCGCAGCGACGCCGATGCCCCGGCACGGCAACCGGCGATGGCCACGCGCACGCCGGTGTTGCATCACGACGGTCGCGATCTGGCGGCGGCCTGGGTGACCATCCTCGAGATCGGTGATCCGGGCGCACTGGCGCGCAGCGTGGAGGATGCGTTCCCGGGCGCCACGGTGGGGTTCGAGGAACTGGATGGCCGGCTGGCCCTGCGCTTCCACCAGCCGGGGCTGCTGCGGCCGTTGTCGATGGCCGAGCTGTCCGACGGCACGCTGCGCTTCCTGCTGCTGGCCGCGGCACTGCACACGCCGCGCCCGCCGCCGCTGCTGGTGCTCAACGAACCGGAGACCAGTCTGCATCCGGACCTGCTGCCGGCGCTGGCGCGGCTGATCATCGCGGCCAGTGCGCGCAGCCAGGTGTGGGTGGTCTCACACGCCAGCCGACTGATCGCAGCACTGGAGCAGGCGCCCGGCTGTCATTCGCTGCATCTGCACAAGGAACAGGGGCGCACGCTGTTGAGCGGGCAGGGCTTGCTGGATGCCCCGGCATGGCACTGGCCGCAGCGCTGACAAGGCGATTCGCACCCTGCGCGGATGCGCTCAATCGGCGATGTTGCGCGCCTCGGCCGTGCCAAGGATTTCCGGATGCTGCACCGGCTTGCGGCGGTTCAACAACGGATGCAGGAACACCGCGCCGACGATGATCGCCACGCCCAGGTAGAACCACGGGGTGACTTCGTGCTGCTCGCGCAGCAGCACCACCGCGAGCACCACCGCGTAGACCGGTTCCAGGTTGGTCACCAGCTGCACCGTGTAGGCGCTCAGGTGGCGTAGCGCGACCAGGGCCAGGGCGAACGGCAGCAGCGTGCAGAACCCGGCCAGTACCAGCAGCAGGATGCCGTCGTGCAGGTCCGGAACCACCCATAGCGGGCTGGCCAGCGCCGGCAGCAGGTAGGGCATCAGTGGCGCCAGCAGGGTCAGGGTGAGGGTGCCGGCGCCCAGCTCCAGTGCGGTGACCGTAAGCGGATCGGCGTGGCTGACCATGCGCTTGTTGAGCGAGCCGAACACCGCCACCAGCAACGCCGATATCGCGCCGATCAGTACACCCAGGCGCATGCCATCGGGCACGCCACCGACCACCAGTGCAACACCCGGCAGCACGGCCAGGCCGAAGGCGAGTTCACGCAGCTGGAACGGTCGCTTGGCTACCCACGGTTCGATGATCGAGGTGAATACCGGCGCCAGCGCGATGCAGGTGGCGGCCACCGAGGCGTTGGCCAGCTTCACCGCGCCGTAGAACGTCAGCCAGTGCAGGGCGACCAGCGCGCCGATGCCGGCGTAGCCCGCCACCAGGCGCAGTGGCAGGGTGCGCAATCCGCGCCAGACCCGCGGCAGCAGCGCCAACATTGCCGTTACCAGCAGCATGCGCCACCACACCAGCGGCAGCGCCGGCAGGGTGATCAACTTGCCGAGGATGGCGGTGACGCCCCACAGCAGGACACAGAAGTGGATCTGCCACAGCGCTTTGCGGGTGTCGGGTGTGCTCATCCGCCTATTGTGAGGCAAGGCGATGACCGCAGCGCTATCCGCGTGAGGAATTGCTGGCCCCATTTACCCGCCGCTGCAGGGCCATCGCCGCCGCCGGGTTGCGTGCCTTGCCCGCACCAATGCACAGCAGGTAGACCTCGCGCGGTTCTGACGGTGCCGGCGCGGCCTGGCAGGGCAGGTCGTCCACCGGCTCGCCGCGTGACCAGTGGAGCGCGCGTTCGGCCCAGCGCTGCTGCAGGGGTGCCGGCAGACCCTCGTTCAAGCGGGCCTGGCTGCGCTTGATCCTGGCGTAGACGAAGCCGGCACTGACATCGCCGTGTAGTGGCGCCTCGTCGCTGTCCTCGATCACCAGCGCCACGCCGTGTCGACGGGCGGCAGCAACCAGTGCCGGGCCATGTGCCTCGGCGTTGCGGACCTCCAGCGCATGCTGCAGCGTCACCCCTTCCAGTTGCTTCGGCAGCTGCGCCATCAGGGCACCCAATGCATCGGTATCGGCCGGATGGCGCGGATCGAACTGCCACAGCAACGGCCCG
The DNA here is from genome assembly GCF_030236855.1 of Stenotrophomonas maltophilia group sp. Smal13. Classification (NCBI taxonomy): domain Bacteria; kingdom Pseudomonadati; phylum Pseudomonadota; class Gammaproteobacteria; order Lysobacterales; family Lysobacteraceae; genus Stenotrophomonas; species Stenotrophomonas maltophilia group sp. Smal13. The sequence continues at coordinate 54,029 of NZ_JASJSQ010000020.1, read as the reverse complement.
AGCCGGTCACCGAGTGCAATCGCCGCCTGCAGGAAGGGCGCGGCCGCTTCCACCGTGCTGGACAGGTCTCGGCGCTGTACCAGGTACCGTGGCGCCTTCATCGAAAACTGGAAGCCTTCCGGCGTCTGTGCGGCCCACTGCGCGCACTGCGCCGCGGTGGGCGTGCGGTAGAAGGTGCCGTTGATTTCGATGCAACGCAGGGCACGGCTGGCATGGGCCAGTTCTTCACGCTGCGGCAGGCCAACCGGGTAGAAAACGCCGCCGCGCCATTCGGGAAACACCCAGCCACCAATGCCGCAGCGGATCTCTGCCTGCCGGGCGGTCGCGGTCACTGGCCGTGGTCCGCGCGCCACGGGTCGTAGCTGCCGAACCACCACAGATAGCCTTCCGGGTCGGCGCAGGCGTAGCCGCGTCCGCCATAGTCCTGGTCGGCGATGTCGATGACAATGCGGGCACCGGCGGCCTTGGCCCGTGCATAGTGCGCATCGGCATCGGTGACGATCACGCAGGCGTTCTGGGTCTGGCGGCCGCCGACCTCATCAGGCATCGCCGCATGCTGGTTCCACTCGCTTTCCTTGTCGGCCGAGCCGAGCATGATCATGCCGGTGCCGAAGGTCAGCTGTGCATGGAACACCGTATCGCCATCGGCGTAGACGGCCTGGGCATGGAAGCCGAAGGCGCGCTGCAGCCAGTCGATGGCGGCCTGCGCGTCGCGATAGCGCAGGCATGGAATGATGGTGGAGCCGTTGCTCGGTTGGCCGTTCCCGCCCATGACACCCCTCCTATGGCACAGGGCAGGGTGCGCCGCAGACCGTTACCATCGCGCGAAACCCCGGTGACGGCCTGCACATGGCCGCCACCCCTGTTCGGAGATCGTGCTGGATGAAACCCTGGATTGGAGGAGCCGTGCTGCTGGCGTGCACGACCATGGCGAGTGCTGCCACCCCGGCGCAGCTGCAGGACCTGGATGCGACCGTCGAGCGCGTGCGCGCGCAGTTCGACGTGCCCGGCATTGCCGTGGCCGTGGTCAAGGATGGCGAGGTGGTGCTGGAACGCGGCTGGGGCGTGCGCGAGCAGGGCAAGCCGGAACCGGTGCAGGCCGATACGCTGTTCGCCATTGCTTCCAACACCAAAGCGTTCACCGCCACCTCACTGAACCTGCTGGCCGAGGACGGCAAACTGAAGATGGACGACAAGGTGATCGACCACCTGCCGTCGTTCCGCATGTCCGATCCGTTCGTGACCGGGCAGATGACGATCCGCGACCTGCTGTCGCATCGCAGCGGGCTGAGCCTGGGCGCAGGTGACCTGCTGTTCTGGCCGACCACCTCCTACAGCAATGCCGAAGTGGTGGAGCGGCTGGGCAAAGTGCCGCTGAAGGGCGGTTTCCGCGAGAGCTATGCGTACGACAACATCCTGTACGCGGTTGCCCAGCAGGTGATCGAGCATGTCTCCGGCATGAGCTACCAGCAGTTCCTGCAGACCCGCATCTTCGACAAGGTGGGCATGGCCGGCACACGCTACAACGCCGATCACCTGAAGCCGGGCGACAAGGCCGCGGTCGGCCACGCCAAGTACGATTTCAAGGACCTGCGTACCGTTGCACCGCTGACCTGGTCGAACAATGCCGGTGCCGGTGGCATCTATTCCAGTGCGCACGACATGGCGCGCTGGATGCAGGTGCAGCTGGACGAAGGCAAGCTGGCCGATGGCACTGCGCTGTTCAGCGACAAGAGCCAGCAGCATATGTGGCGGATGATCACGCCGCAGTCGATTCCGGCGCCGAGCGTGCCGGAGCTGGCGCCGGCGCGGGCCAACTTTGCCGGCTACGGCGAAGGCTGGAGCCTGAGTGACTACCGCGGCCGGAAACTGGTCTGGCATACCGGTGGCTGGCCGGGCATGGTCTCGCGTTTGACCCTGGTGCCAGGCGAGAAGCTGGGCGTGGTGGTGCTGACCAACCAGGAAGTAGGCGCGGCGTTCAACGCGATCACCCTGAGCGTGCTTGATGCTTACCTGGGCGGTGAGAAGCACGACTGGGTGGACGCCTATGCCAAGGCCGTGGCCAAGGGCCAGGACAAGGCCGACGAGGCCTGGGCCAAGCACCAGAGCGCGCGTGACAAGGGCAGCAAGCCATCGCTGGCACTGGCCGGCTACACCGGCACGTTCCGCGACCGCTGGTATGGCGACATGCAGGTCAGTGCCGAGGGCAAGGGCCTGCGCCTGCGCTTCATGAAGACCGCGCAGCTGAGCGGGCGCCTGGAGCATTGGCAGCATGACACCTTCATCGTGCGCTGGGACGACCGTTCGCTCAACGCCGACGCGTTCGTGAACTTCAGCCTGGATCCGGACGGCAAGGTGCGCGAGGTGCGCATGCAGTCGATCTCCGACCTGACCGATTTCAGCTTCGATTTCCAGGACCTGCTGTTCACCCCGGTGAAATGACGCCGCCGGGCGTGGCCCGGCGCTGCCGTTTGACGAATCCGAAGGGTAGTGCCGGCCGCTGGCCGGCAACCTCATGATCCCCGGATGCGTCGCAAGGGTGCCGGCCAGCGGCCGGCACTACCGGAACCGCGGTGATCATCGGCTGGCGTACACACGCGGCGTGGGATACTCCGCCGGCTATTGATGGCGAGGGAATGCGATGTTCCGTTGGTTTGAATCCCTGATTCCGGTGTTCCCACCCGTGGACGGGCGCATGCCGCCGCGCAAGGTGCTGCCGTTCTACCTGCACTACCTGCGCCCGGTGTGGCCGGTGCTGCTGGCCACCCTGATCGCCGGCCTGCTGCTGGCGCTGGTGGAAGTGGCGATGTTCGATTACCTGGGCCGCATCGTCGACATGGTCGCCGAGCAGCCGGGGGCCGATTTCTTCAAGCGCCATGCCAATGAGCTGGGCTGGATGCTGTTCATCACGGTCATCGCGCGGCCGATCCTGGTCGGCCTGCACAACCTGCTGGTCAACCAGGCCATCGTGCCTGGCCTGAGCAACCGCTCGCGCTGGCTGATGCACAACTACGTGGTGCGGCAGAGCCTGAACTTCTTCCAGAACGACTTCGCCGGCAGCGTGGCCAACCGGGTGATGCAGACCGGTACCTCGCTGCGCGAATCGGCAGTGCAGATGGTCGACTCGCTCTGGTACATCGTGGTCTACACCGGCACCGCGCTGTACCTGTTCGCGCAGGCCGACTGGCGGCTGATGGTGCCGTTGATCCTGTGGCTGCTGGCCTATGCAGTGATCCTGGCCTACTTCGTTCCGCGCGCGAAGGAACGCGCATGGATCGCCTCCGAAGCGCGTTCCAAGGCGATGGGCCGCATCGTTGATGGCTACACCAACATTCCCACGTTGAAGCTGTTCGCCCATGGCGGACGCGAGCAGGCCTATGTGGCCGAGTCGATCCAGGAACTGGCGGTCAAGCACCGTGCGCAGACCCGCATCACCACCGGCATGGACCTGACCATCGCCATCGTCAACGGTTTCCTGATTGCCGGTACCTGTGGGCTCGCGCTGTGGCTGTGGAACGGTGGCCACATCACTGTTGGCGCGATCACGCTGGCGACCGGCCTGGTGATCCGCATCCACAACATGTCCGGCTGGATCATGTGGACCATCAACGGCATCTTCGAGGACATCGGCACGGTGCAGGACGGCATCACCACCATCGCCCAGCCGCTGACCGTGCAGGACCGCGAGGATGCGGTGCCGTTGCAGGTGACCCGTGGTGGCGTGCACTTCCAGGACATCCACTTCCACTACGGCAAGAAGGGCGGTGTGATTGCCGGCCTGGACCTGGTGGTGAAGCCGGGCGAGAAGATCGGCCTGGTCGGCCCGTCCGGTGCCGGCAAGTCGACCCTGGTCAACGTGCTGCTGCGCCTGTACGACCTGGAAAGCGGCCGCATCCTGATCGACGATCAGGACATCGCCCATGTCACCCAGGAGAGCCTGCGCCAGCAGATCGGCGTGGTCACCCAGGACACCTCGCTGCTGCATCGCTCGATCCGCGACAACCTGCTGTATGGCCGCCCCGATGCCACTGACGAGCAGCTGCATGCCGCCGTGGCCAAGGCGCGCGCCGCAGCCTTCATCGATACGCTGGTGGACGGGCAGGGCCGGCGTGGCTACGACGCGCACGTGGGCGAGCGCGGCGTGAAGCTGTCCGGTGGTCAGCGCCAGCGCATCGCCATCGCCCGCGTGCTGCTGAAGGACGCACCGATCCTGGTGCTGGATGAGGCGACCTCGGCACTGGACTCGGAAGTGGAAGCGGCGATCCAGGACAGCCTGGACCAGCTGATGGGCGGCAAGACGGTGATCGCGATCGCGCACCGGCTGTCGACCATCGCACGCATGGACCGGCTGGTGGTGATGGACCAGGGCCGCATTGTCGAGACCGGCACCCATGCCGAGCTCATTGCGGCCGGTGGCCTGTACGCGCGCTTGTGGGCGCGGCAGACCGGTGGTTTTGTGGCTGCAGACCAGTAGACCAGTAGACCCACGCCATGCGTGGATGCATTCCTTGGGGTCGGAGGCCCGCATGATTCGTTCTCTACGCCCCCTGCTGCTGGCGCTGGTGCTGGCACTGGTCGCCACTGCCGCAGCCGCTGCATCGCCATCAGTGGAAGGCGAAGCCCTCGAGCAGGTCATCCTTCTCAGCCGCCACAACCTGCGCGCACCGGTGGTGGCATCGGGCGCGTTGGCCAATGCGACTCCGGAGCGCTGGCCGAGCTGGGACGTAGGCGCCGGCGAGCTGACCACCAAGGGCGGCGTGCTGGAGGTCTACATGGGCCGTTACATCGGCCAGTGGCTGCGGCAGGCAAAGTTGCTGCCGGCAACGGGCTGCCCGCAGCCGAGCGACTTCCACGCCCATGCCAACAGCCTGCAGCGCACCCAGGCGACCGCACAGTTCTTCGTTGCAGGTGCCTTCCCGGGCTGCCACGTTGCGATCGAGCAGCGCATGCCGCTGGGCACGATGGATCCCTTGTTCAATCCGGTGATCCACAACAGAGACACGCTCTTCCGCGAGCGTGCGCTGTCGGCGATGCAACAGGCGCAGGCCGCATCGGATCTGGCACCGGCGCTGGCGGCGGTGGAGGCGATCACCCGCTACCCGCAGTCGGCTGCGTGCGCAGGCCGCAGCGAATGCCACCTGACGCCGGCCGATTCCATTTTCAGCGCAGAGCCGGGCAAAGAACCGCGTACTTCCGGTTCGCTGGCCCTGGCCAGCGGGTTGGTCGATGCCTTGTTGATGGAGCACTACCAGGGAAGTGGCATCCCCCGCGAAGGGTGGGGCCGATTGAACACGGAGGCCAAATGGCAGGCGCTGGCGCAGATCCGCAACCGCTACCAGGACATCCTGTTCGGAACACCCGAGGTGGCGCGGGACGTGGCCGCGCCGCTTTTGGCAAGAATAAACGGGCTGTTCGAAGATCCGGCGTCACCGAAGGTGAGCCTGCTGGTCGGCCACGATTCCAACATCGGTTCCGTGCTGGCGGCGCTGGGAATCACGGACTACACGTTGCCGGGCCAGTATGAGAAGACACCGATCGGCGGCCTGCTGCAGTTTGAACGCTGGCGTGATCGTGGGGCCGGCGAAGTGCGTTTCCGCCTGGCCTACGTCTACCCGACCACCGCGCAACTGCGAGATGCGCTGCCGTTGAGCGATGCACAGCCACCCGGTCGGGTGGAGCTCGCGCTTCCCGGGTGTGGGCAGAATGGATGCAGTGACGTGCAGTTCGAGCGCCTGCTGCATCGCGCGCTGAATTGAATGCCATCCACGCATGGCGTGGATCTACTGGCAGGCGGGTAGTAGATCCACGCCATGCGTGGATGGGTCCACCCCGGGACGCCGAACAGAAAACGGCCCGGGTTTCCCCGGGCCGTTCTGTTTCCGCTCACACCGGCGCGATCACTCGATCGGCTGGTCCAGCATCAGCTGGCGTGCGAAACGCACCGGCGGCGCGCCGTAGGACAGCATCTGGTCGTGATAGGCCTTGAGGTTGAACTTGTCGCCCAGCTTGTCCTGCATCGCCTTGCGGGTGTCGAAGTGTTCCTGCGCACCGACGAAGTAGGTCGGCAGCTGTGCCGAGGTCAGCTGCGCGCGCACCCACTTGCCGGCGGCTTCGCTCTCCTGCTGGAAGGCATCATGGGTCATCAGGTGCATCGCCTTTTCGCGATCCCAGTTGTCCACGTGCACGCCCTGGTCGAGGATCGCGTTGGAGATCGTGCGCAGGTAGAACTTCAGCTGCACCAGGTGGAACAGCGGGTCGTTGTTGAGGTAACCCTGCTCCTGCATCATCCGCTCGGTGTAGACCGCCCAGCCTTCGGCGAACAGGCCCGAACGCAGCACCGCACGCAGGGTGGAGGGGAACTTGGCCGAGTGCCAGCCTTCCAGGTAATGGCCCGGAGTACCTTCGTGGATGCTCAGCAGGTGGATCATGCGCGAGTTGTACTCACGCAGGAACGAGTCGACCTGCTTGTCGTTCCAGTCGTCCGGAATCGGCGACACGGCGTAGAAGGTCTTCAGGTTCTTGTCCAGCGGGCCCGGCGAATCGCAGTAGGCCACGGCCACGCCACGCTGGAATTCCGGCATCAGGATGATGTCCACCGGCGCGTCGGGCAGGGTCATCAGATCGTGCTCGCGCACGAATGCGGTGGACTGCTCCAGTGCGGCCTTGGCATCGTCGACGACCTTGTCGCGTGCCGGCTTGTCGGCGTAGGCCAGCTCCAGCGCGGCCTCGATCGCCTTCTGCTGCTGCTCGTCGGTCGGCTGTGCCGGCATCTCCGGTGCGCCCGGCTTGTCCTTCAGCACGGTCTGCGCGATGCCGTACATGTCTTCGCGCACGCGCTTGAGTTCGGCGCGTGCTCGCTCACCGATCTCCTGGCGCGACAGCGACGAGTTCAGCGCGAACTTCAGCTTCTGGTCGTACTTTTCCGCACCGATGCGGAAGTCGCCCTTGGCGTTCGGCACCAGGGTCTTGTCCAGCCAGGTCTGCTGTTCGTCCACGGCCTTCTTCAGGCCGTCGATGGCGGCCTGCAGGCGCTGCTGGTCGGCCTGCGGCAGTTCACCGATGTGCGGGGTGATGAAGGTATCGACGATGCTGAGGATGCCCTTGTTCTGCTTGGCCACCGTCTCGGCATGGATCTTCGGCACGCGGGCCGGATCCAGGTTCTCGCGTGCCTGGGCGAAGATCGCCGGCAGCTTTTCCATACGCGCGGTGGCCGACTTCAGGCGCTCCGGCAGCGGCGCGAACTCGCGGGCCATCAGGCCGTAGATCGCGCTGCCGGCAATGCCGTTGTACAGCTGCGGGTCCCACTTGCCGGACTGCATGACCTCGGCATTCCAGATCTCGGACTGCAGCTGGTTGCGCAGGATCGCCGCGTCCACCTGGTTCTCGCGGCCCAGCTTGGCCACCTCGATCTTGTCCAGCTCGCCCAGCAGCGCCTTGTAGGCGGCCAGGGTCTTCTGCTGGCCGGCGGTGCTCAGGTCGTCGATCTCGCTGTCGTAGCGGTGGTCACCGATCTGGGTGGCGCTGACCGGCGAGAGCTGCATCCAGGTGTCCAGGGCGCGCTTGGACAGGTCGGCGAAGGCGGCATCAACCGCCGCGTCACCGGCCTGCTGGTTGGCGGCCGGGGTGGAAGCGTTGGTCGGGGCGTCGGCCGGCTGGCAACCGGCAAGGGCGGCGACCAGGGCGAAGGCAAGAAGATGCGGGCGCATCGGCGTTCCTGTACAGGGTCAAACCCCGAGCATAGGGCCCCGGGGCTGCTTTGTCCCCGTGCCATAGGATTACCATGGGCACTGACAAGGACCCTCCAGCGGAGCACAGGACATGGAATACCAGGGAAGCTGCCATTGCGGCAGGATCGCATTCACCGTACAGGCCGAGGCGCCGATCAGCGACGTCATCGACTGCAACTGCTCGATGTGCCGCCGTCGCGGCAGCCTGCTGTGGTTTGCCCCGCGCGAGGCGTTTCAGCTGAGCACCAATCCGGCGGACGTGGCCACCTACCACTTCAACAAGGCCCACATCGATCATCACCACTGCCGCGAGTGCGGCGTTGCCCCCTACAGCGAAGCGGTGGATCCGCGCACCGGCACGCCGATGGTGGCGGTGAACGTGCGCTGCGTACCGCAGGTGGACCTGGCCACGCTGGCGGTGATGTCCTACGACGGAGCGGCACTGTGACGCCGCTGCGCGCGTGGACGCGTGTGGTGGCAATGCCGGTGCTGCTGCTGGCGCTGGCGGCCTGTGCCAAGAACGGCGAGAGGGCGCAGGAGGCGGGTGCGGCCGCTGCCGATGCTGCTGTCGCTTCGCCGGAAGGTGCGTTCCTGGCCTACGAGCATGACGTGCAGATCCAGCTGGAAGCGGCGCAGATCGCTGTGCGCATCCAGCAGGTGGCGCAGGCCTGCCAGAGTGCGAAGTTCGGTGATTGCGCGGTGCTGCAGGTCGACCAGCGCAGTGGCGAGCAGCCCAGCGGTGAGGTCAAGGTACGAATCGCGCCGAAGGGCACCGAGCCGTTGATCGCTCTGGCCGGTGAGGGGGGCACGCTGCAGTCGCGCAATACGCGCGCCGAGGACCTGGCGCAGGAGGTAGCAGACACCGCACTGACCAAGGCGCGGCTGGAGAAGGAACATGCGCGGCTGCTGTCCTACCAGGACCGCAAGGACCTGAAGATCGAGGACCTGATGGCGATCACCACGCGCCTGTCGGAGATCGAAGCGGGCGTCGAACAGGCCAACAAGGATTCGGCGCAGCAACGCCGGCGCATCGATACCCAGCTGGTCACGATGCACTTCGATACCACCTCGGGCCAGCGCAGCCGCAGCGAGATTGGCGAGGCGCTGAGCGAATCGGGCAGCATCCTCAGTACCAGCGTTGCGTTCCTGATCCGCGCCGCGGCCGCGCTGCTGCCGGTGGCGGTGCTGGCCCTGATCGCGGCCTGGGGTGTGCGGGCGTGGTGGCGTCGCCGCCGCCGCAGGCTGCCGCCCAGCCTCTGAGGTGAAGGTTGATGCCGGCAACCCGCCGGCATCAGCCCTCGTCGGTCTCGTACTCGACGAACACGTCCAGCTCCAGTGCCAGTTCCTGCACGGCATCGCGCACCTTCTGCGCGGTGCTTTCATTGCCGACTTCCACTTCCAGTTCGTGGATGCCCGGGCCGATGTCATCGGACAGCCCGGCCGAACTGGAATCGTCGTCGTCCATGTGCGGCATCAGGTCGTCGGTTTCCTCGACATGTTCGATGCCGTCCAGGCCGAGCAGCAGGTCGCTGATGGCACGGGCGTCGTCTTCGGTTCCGGTGATGCGCAGTCGCAGCATGGCCATGGCGTCGATACGGTGTGGGGTTGCCTGCAGCCTAGCCAGCGTGAAGCAAAGAACGGGTGAGGGCGCAGTCAGGCGCGTGTGGCCGGGCGCCCGAGCAGGCTTTCCGGCAACGCGGGAATCGGCGTGCGTTCGTCCTGCGCCTGCTCCAGCAACCAGTCAATGAACAGGCGCGCGGCGTGGCTCGGCGGTTGCCCTTCGGCGTGCACCACGTGATACGCATAGCGCGCTTTCAGTGCCGGGCCGGGCAGGCGTACCACTTCGTAGCGCTGCAGGTAGGGCTGCGCGATGTGGGTACGTGCCAGCACCGCGCCCATGCCGTACACCGCGGCACGCATCGCATCGGTACTGTCGGCGAAGGTGTGCATCGGCGGCAGTGGCGAGGGTGGGCGCACGCCGGCATGGCGGAACCAGTCACGCCAGCCCTGCGGCGACAGATCGGTCAGCAGCGGCAGGTCGGCGATGCGCGCCGGATCGACCAGCGTTTCAACCCCGGCCAGCGCCGGCGAGGCCACTGGGAACAGGTAGTCATCCATCAGGTGCTGTGCACGCAGGCCCGGCCACTGGCCCAGGCCATAGCGGATGCCGACTTCCGGGCCGTTGTCGTCGTAGCGATCCAGCCCGCTGCCCGTGTGCAGTTCGATGCGGATGTGCGGATAGGCCTGGGTGAAGCGTGGCAGCCGTGGCAGCAGCCAGCAGTAGGACAGCGAGCGCAGCGTGGTGATCCGCAGCGGCACGCTGTCGGCATCCGGCTGCAGGTGATGGGCGACGGCCGCGACATCGGAGAAGGCGGCGCTGGCGGCGTCGGCCAGCTGCCGGCCCTCGGCAGTCAGGCGCACGCCGCGGGCGTGGCGCAGGAACAGCCGGGTTTCCAGCACCTCCTCCAGCCGGCGCACATGGTGGCTGACCGCGCTGGCGGTCAGGTGCAGCTCCTGGGCGGCCTGGGCGAAGTTCTGGTGGCGCGCGGCGACCGCGAACACGGCCAGTGCGGGGAGCAGGGAAGGGCGTAGCTGCATGTCGAGCCTCAAACCATATTTGTGGCTGGCAGCGATACTACGCGCTTGTGCGGCGGGCGTCTGCGCTCGATCCTATCTGCCTTGGCGAGGAACAGACGATGGACGGAGGCAGGGCATGAATGCGGTCCCACAGGCGGCCGAGCGCGACTGGCGCACGCCGCTGGAATTGACCCTGCTGGGCGCCATCTGGGGCTGCTCGTTCCTGTTCATGCGGGTGGCGGTGCCGTCGTTCGGCCCGTTCGCGCTGGTCGAGGTGCGGCTGGTGCTGGGCGCGCTGGTGCTGCTGCCGTTCCTGTGGCGCGCCCGCGCGCAGTTCCCGCCGCGGCGCTGGCTGTGGCTGGCACCGATCGGCCTGATCAACTCGGCGCTGCCGTTCGTGCTGTTCGCCTATGCCGCCGAACAGGCACCGGCCGCGATCGGTGCGATCTGCAATGCGATGACCGTGCTGTTCGCCGCGCTGATCGCCTTCCTGTTCTTCGGCGAGAAGATCGGCATGCGCCGTGCGGGCGCGCTGCTGGTCGGCTTCGCCGGCGTGGTGGTGCTGGCCACGGCCAAGGTCTCCGGCCTGAGCATCGGCACCGCGGTGCTGGCCGGTGCGGCGGCTTCGTTGCTGTACGGCCTGGGCGTGAACCTGGTGAAGCGGCACATGACCGGCCTGCCGTCGGCGGCCGCGGCGGCGGCAACGCTGTCGTGTGCCTCGCTGTGGATGCTGCCGATGGCGGTCAGCCATTGGCCGCAGGCGGCGATTCCGGCCAAGGCCTGGGGCGCAGCGATCGCGCTTGGCGTGGCCTGCACCGGGCTGGCGTTCCTGATGTTCTATCGTTTGATCGGCCGTATCGGCCCGTCGCGTGCGTCGACCGTGACCTATCTGATTCCGCTGTTCGGCGCGGCGTTCGCGTGGTTGTTCCTGGGTGAGCCGGTGACGCTGCAGATGCTGATTGCGGGTGCGTTGATTCTGGGTAGTGTGGCGGTGAGTCAGAAGGGCTGATGCGTTGGCGTTTTGCGCGTGGCGCGTGCTGAAGGTGCTTCATTGTTCATGGGCGTTACTTTTCTTTGTACGCAAAGAAAAGTAACCAAAAGAAACGTTCCGCCGGTCACGAGCCGATGCGCGTTGCGCATCGGTGCCCTGCGCTCCTCGGCCCGTCGAGGGACGGCGCGGGAACTCGCTGCGCTCAGACACCCGCGCCTCTTCGCCCTCGCCGGACCTGCGGTGCTCGGCTCGCTCAAGGCGGATCCAGATCAAAGGCCACAGCTGCACCCAGTAGATCCACGCCATGCGTGGATGCTTTTGCGGTTGATCTTTACCTTCCAGTCCGCCTTGAGCGAGCCGAGCATCGCAGGGGAATCAGGGGCGAAGAGGCGCCGATGTTTGAGCGCAGCGAGTTCGGCGCCGTCCCCTGATTCACCGAGAAGCGCAGGGGACCGGCGTGCGAAGCACGGCGGCTCGCGACCTGGCGGCGCGTTTCTTTTGGTTACTTTTCTTTTCGCGCGAAAAGAAAAGTAACGCCCATGAACGATGAAGCACCTTCAGCACGCGCCACGCGCAGAACCTGCGACGGCGTTACTTCACCGGTACCGGAATATTGCAAAGATCGATATGCCCCGCCGGGCGCTTGTAGAAATCATCCACGCGATTCCGCCGCGCTTCCACCGTATCGGCGAAGGTCTTCGAATCGGTGCGCAGCACCTGGATCGGCGTGCGCTCGGCTGCCGGCACGTCGCTGGCACGACGGATCGACACGATCGGCGTACGCAGCTTCGGGTCGGTGTAGAAGCCCATCGGCGCCGGGCCGCGCGGGGTCGCGCTGAGCAGCTCCATGCCCTTCAGCACGCGGCCGACCAGGGTGATGTTGCGGTCCAGCTGGCGCGGCGACTGGCCGGTCACCACGTACAGTTCGGCACCGATGCTGCTGTCTTCCTCGTTGCTGCGGCCAGCGCCGAGCATGCCGTAGCAATGCGCCAGCCAGGCCTTGCCGGCCTGCGGGTCCTGGCCGACCGGGAAGCCGTCGACGAAACCGGTCTGCGCGGCCCAGCCATCGCGGTCCGGCAGCACGCTGACCTTCAGGCCGGCACTGGCACGTTCGAACTCGGCCGGCAGCTTGCGCGCGGCGCTGCCGAACGGCTTGGCCTTGGCGGCGTCATCGGCGTCGGCATCGCCGAACTGCACCACGAAGTTGTCCTGCGAGCGGTAGATGCTGGTGCCGTCCCAGAAGTGCTCGTGGGCGAAGGTCTGGATGTTGGCGACATGGCGCGGAGCGAACTGCGGTGCCAGTTCGATGATCACCCGCCCGGCCGGCAGGTCCATGTACAGCAGGTTGGCGGGGTCGGGCGTGCGCCAGTCGCTGGCCGCCGAAGCATCAAGAATCTGCTGCGGGCTGCGGTAGGGCGTGGCCGAACTGGCCAGGGCGGGCAGCAGGCAGGACAGGGCGAGGGCGGTCAGGGCAAGGCGACGGCGGTGCGGCATGGGAACCCCGGAACATGAACGAGGCTTCGATTCTGCGCGAGCGGCCCGGCCACGCCAACCGGCAGAGTGACTAACGACACATTCGCTATACCGAACTTCGCACTACTGTGGACTTCAACGTAGTGGAGGGCCGGTCATGTCCGAGGACGATGTCCAGCTGAAGAAGTTCCAGAAGGAGCTCAGCGCCGGAACCGTGTCGCTGGCCCTGCTGGCGGTGCTGGCCCGGGCCGGCGAACCGCTGTACGGCTACCTGATCGCCAAGGAGCTGGAGCGGGTGGGCGAGGGCGTGCTGAGCGGCAAGCAGAGCGCGCTGTACCCGGTGCTGCGCAATCTGGAGGGCGCCGGCCTGCTGGAAAGCCATGTGGAGCCGTCCAGCAGCGGGCCGCCGCGGCGCTACTACCGCATCAATGAACGTGGCCGCGAGGTGTTGGCGCAATGGCGCCAGGCCTGGCAGGCCACACGCGATTCCGTCGATTCCGTGTTGGAGGGGGTACCACAATGAACGACCCGAGCCTGGCAGGCCGAGCCCTGCCCACGACCATCCCGCAGTACCTGGCGCAGCTGCGCGCGGCGCTGGAAGGCGCCGACCCGGCGATGGTGCAGGACGCGCTGTACGACGCCGAGGAGTACCTGCGTTCGGAGTTGGCCGCGCAGCCCGGCCGCAGCGAGGCCGAGGTGATCGCTGACGTCGCCGGCAGCTATGGCGCGCCGGACGAAGTGGCCGAGATCTACCGCGAGACCGAAGTGACGGTGAACCGTGCGTTGCGCTCACCGCGTGCGGATACCGCGCCGATGCTGCGTGCGGCCGCGCAAGCGAGTGGCGTGGAGCCTGCCGCGCCGCCGCCGACGCCGGTGCAGCGCTCGCTGCTGGCGCGTTTCTTCGGCGTGGTGGCCGATCCGCATACCTATGGTGCGCTGTTCTACATGTTGCTGTCGCTGGCGACTGGCACCTTCTTCTTCACCTGGGTGGTGACCGGCCTGTCGCTGTCGCTGGGCCTGCTGATCCTGATCATCGGCATCCCGCTGACCGTGCTGTTCTTCGGTTCGGTGCGCGGGCTGGCGCTGCTGGAAGGGCGACTGGTGGAAGCGCTGCTGGGCGAGCGCATGCCGCGTCGTCCGCGCTACACCGACCGCAGCCGCACCTGGCTGCAGCGCATCGGCGACATGTTCACCGACGGCCGCACCTGGCTGACCCTGCTGTACTTCGTGCTGATGCTGCCGCTGGGCGTCATCTACTTCACCATCGCGGTGACGTTGCTGTCGCTGTCGCTGAGCCTGATCTGGGCGCCGGTCGCGGCGATCTTCAGTGGCGACATCCCCGGCGTGTACGTCAACGACGTGAACGTGCTGCCGATGGCGGCCTCGCCGCTGGTGGCAATCGCGGTTGCCGCGGCGGGCGCGCTGCTGCTGCTGCTGACGATGCACCTGGCACGCGGCATCGGCAAACTGCACGGGCTGATCGCCAAGAACCTGCTCGTGCGGCTGTAAGCGGGTGCCGACGCTCCGGTAGGTGCCAACCTTGGTTGGCACGATCCATCAGTGCAGGGGCGCTTGGCGGAATTCGCTTTGGTAGGTGCCAACCTTGGTTGGCACAATCCTTCAGATACCGGGATTCAGGGTAGAGCGCCAACCAAGGTTGGCATCTACCAGGGCGTACCGACCAAGGTCGGCACCCACCCTGGGCGAGTTACCCCGCCTTTCGCCGCAACGGGGTGACGTTGCTCTTCTTCTTCGTGACCTTCGCCGCCGGTGCTTCGGCATGCGCGGCGAAGAAGTCGCGCACCTTCGGGTACACGACTTCGCGCCAGCGACGGCCGCTGAAGATGCCGTAGTGGCCGGCACCTTCGACGATGAAATGCTCACGGCGGCCAGCGTCGATGCCGGTGCACAGCGCCTGCGCGGCTTCGGTCTGGCCGAGGCCGGCGATGTCGTCCAGCTCACCCTCGATGCTCAGCAGCGCGGTGTCGCGGATCGCCGACGGATCGACCTTCTCACCGTTGACCACCCACTCGCCACGCGGCAGCAGGAAGTCCTGGAACACCACGGAAATGGTATCCAGGTAGTACTTGGCCGGCATGTCCAGCACCGCGTTGTACTCGTCGTAGAAACGACGGTGCGCGTCGGCGTCTTCCAAGTCGCCCTTGACCAGGTCGGTGTAGAAGTCCCAGTGCGAGCTGAAGTGGCGGCTCGGGTTCATCGACAGGAAACCGGCGTGCTGCAGGAAGCCCGGGTACACGCGACGGCCGGCGCCGGGATAGCTGGCCGGCACGGTGTGGATGACGTTGTTCTCGAACCACGACAGCGGGTTCTGCGTGGCCAGGTTGTTCACTGCGGTCGGGCTGCAGCGTGCATCGATCGGGCCACCCATCATCACCAGCGTGCGCGGCGTCGGCTCGCCACGGCTGGCCATCAGCGAAACCGCGGCCAGCACCGGTACGGTCGGCTGGCACACACTCACCACGTGCAGGCGCTCCACGCCGAGGTGGCGGATGAACTCCTGGATGTAGGCGATGTAGTCGTCCAGGCCGAACTCGCCTTCGCTGGCCGGCACCATGCGCGCGTCCACCCAGTCGGTGACGTACACGCGGTGGTCGCGCAGCAGCGTGCGTACAGTATCGCGCAGCAGCGTGGCGTGGTGGCCGGACAGCGGCGCCACCACCAGCACGAACGGCTGATTGAGCATCGTGTGCAGCTGGTCGGCCTCATTGCTGTGGCGCTTGAAGCGCAGCAGCTTGCAGAACGGCTTGCTCACTTCCTCGTGCACGACGATCGGCACGCGCTCGCCATCGACGTCGATTTCGTTGATGCCCCACTCGGGCTTCTCGTAATCCTTGCCGATGCGATGGAAGAGTTCATTGACCGCCGCCAGGCGATCAGCGCCGGGCATCTGCGACCACCAGTGGCCCTGGTTGGCGAAGAACCTGGCGTTGGCCTGGGCCTGGTGCACCCAGGGGGCGAGCAGGTTGCGGGTCAGTTCGTGCAGTTGATAGAGCATGACGACCGAATATGTATGGTCATATGTTGCCGCGCAGCATATCCCATCCGGGTGTCCCGCAGGTTAAGTTGGCTGAAAATAATGAATCCGGATTCACATCCGCTCCAGCGCGGCCGTATCGCCTGCCAGAGCGGGGCCGAGCCAGCAATGCGACCCTACCGGCTGCAGACCGTGCCGGGCCAGCGTCCGCCGGTACCAGCGCGCCGGGCGGGCCTGGAAACCCTCGTGGTCGCCCTCGAACGCGTCCTCGGCGGCGAAGGTCTCCAGGAAGGCCACGCCGCCGGTCAGCTCCGCCACGCCGGCCAGTCCGGCACGCAGCTCACGGTCGGGCACGTAGTGCATCACGTCCGAGCAGATCAGCAGGTCGACCGGGGCGCAGGGCCGCAGCCAGGCGAAATCACCGAAGCGGGCCAGGTGCAGGTTGCGGGTGCGGCCGTAGCGGCGCACAGCGTACTCGCTGCTGTCGAAGCCGAGGTATTCGACCTTCGGACGCAGCTTCAGCAGCGGTGCGCGCCAGGCGCCTTCGCCACATCCGATGTCCAGCACGCTGCGGATCGGCCGTTCCAGGTAGTACTCGGCGCTGGCCACGGCCAATGCCACCTTGCGTGCCAGGCGGGCGCTGCCACCGATGTCGGCACGTCGGTACCAGCGTTGGAAGTAGGCGGCGTCGTAGGTCTTGTCCATGGGGCGGTGCACGATCGGGGAAAACGGCGCTTATCGTACGGCGTTGCGGCGTGCCATGCGTCGATGTGTCGCGGCGTGCGTGCCTGCGGCGGCCTTGCCACGGCATGCGAGAATGGCCGCCAACCTACGCCAGCCACCGGAGCGAGCGCATGCAGAGCTATTACTGGGTCAAGACCTTCCACATCGTGTTCGTGGTGGCGTGGATGGCCACGGTGTTCTACCTGCCGCGCATCCTGGTGAACCTGGCCGAGACCGCTGGCCAGCCGGCGGTGACCGAGCGCCTGCAGCTGATGGGCCTGCGCCTGTACCGTTTCGGCCACTCGATGTTCGGTCTGGCATTCCTGCTGGGTCTGGTGCTGTGGCTGGGCTACAAGGTCATTCCGGATTTCCCGACGATGGTTGCCTCGGGCGGTGCCGGTTGGCTGCATGCCAAGCTGGGGCTGGTGGTGCTGCTGCTGGTGTACTTCAGCTGGATCGGGCGCCTGCTCAAGGGCGTGGCCAAGGGCAGGGCGCTGCCGTCGTCGCGCGCGCTGCGCTGGATCAACGAGATCCCGCTGCTGGCCTTCATCCCGATCGTGTGGCTGGTGCTGGCCAAGCCGTTCTGAGATCCCGCTATCCGTAGAGCCATGCTTGGCTCTACGGGTTCGCGTGATTCTTCGCCAAAGCAGAGGCATCCACGCGTGGCGTGGATCTACTGGGTGCAGCTGTGGCTTTTGATGTTCAGGTCCGCCATGAGCGAGCCGAGCATCGCAGGTGAAACAGGGGCGAAGAGGCGCCGATGTTTGAGCGCAGCGAGTTCGGCGCCGTCCCCTGATTCACCGAGAAGCGCAGGGAACCGGTGCACGGCACCGGCTCGCGTTCGGCGGCGTGTTCTTTGGTTACTTTCTTGCACGAGCAAGAAAGTAACAAGCCGATGAATCAGGCCGCTTCGTACGTGCCGTAGCTGCGCAGGCGGGCGTAGCGCTGTTCCAGCAGCTGCTCGGTGGACAGCTTGTCCAGCGCGTCCAGCTCGTTCAGCAGCACCGCCTTCAGGCGCTTGGCCATCTGCGTCGGGTTGCGGTGGGCGCCGCCGGTCGGCTCGCGCACGACCTTGTCGACCAGGCCCAGGCTCTTCAGGCGCGGGGCGGTCAGGCCCAGCTGTTCGGCGGCATCCTTGGCCTTGCCGGCATCCTTCCACAGGATCGAGGCGCAGCCTTCCGGGGTGATGGTCGAGTACACCGAGTACTCCAGCATCACGGTGCGGTCGCCCACGCCCAGCGCCAGCGCGCCGCCGGAGCCACCTTCACCGATCACGGTGCAGATGATCGGCACCTTCAGTTCGGCCATCTCGATCAGGTTGCGTGCGATCGCTTCGGACTGGCCACGCGATTCGGCATCGATGCCCGGCCAGGCGCCGGCGGTGTCGATCAGGGTCAGCACCGGCAGGCCGAAGCGCTCGGCCATCTTCATCAGGCGCAGGGCCTTGCGGTAGCCCTCCGGCTTGGGCATGCCGAAGTTGCGCTTGATCTTTTCCTTGGTGTCGCGGCCCTTCTGGTGGCCGATCACCATCACCGAACGGCCGTTGATGCGGGCCAGGCCGCCCATGATGGCCTTGTCGTCGGCGAAGGCACGGTCGCCGGCCAGCTCCTGGAACTCATCGAACATGACGCGGAGGTAGTCCGCGGTGTACGGGCGCGACGGATGACGGGCCAGCTGCAGCACCTGCCACGAGGTCAGGTTGCGGAAGATCTGCGCGGTGCGCATGCGCAGCTTGTCCTGCAGCGCGTGCACTTCCGCCTCGACATTGACCGCCGGCCCGGCACTGGCGTTGCGCAGTTCCTGGATCTTGGCTTCCAGGTCGGCGATGGGTTGCTCGAAGTCGAGGTAGTTCGGATTCATCGGAAGCCGTCGTGTAAAGAAGAGGGGAATTCTAGCCGAATGCGTGCAAACCACCCGTACGCCTTCGTCTGGAAGGCGACGGTAGCGCAGCCGGGCAGGGGGCGCCAGTCAGCTCAGGGCACCACCAGGGCGCTGCGGCCCATCAGCTGGCTGCGCTGGGAAACGAAGTCGTTGTAGGCCTCGTTGGCCTCCCGGCCCAGCCCGCTGCCCAGGGTGGCGGTGGCCGAGGTGAAGGCCATCTGCGCGGCGAAGTCCTGCTTGCGCAGGGCCTTCTGTTCATCGGCGGTGGTGGCCTTCAGCCAGCGCGCATAGACCTCACGCAGCGGCGCGGCATGCGCCTCGAAGGCCGGCACCAGCGCCGGCAGGGTGGCCGGGGCCGGTTCCAGGCTGAACGCCGGGGCCACGTAGCCGGCCGGCTGCTCGCGCTTGAACGCACCGGGCTCGCCCATGCCTTCTTCCACGTAAGCGATGAAGTCCGGCGCGGTGAACACCTTGGCCACGATCTGGCCGCCGCTGGCGTCGACGTGGGCGACCACCTTTTCCTTGGGGAACGGTTCGCGCACGCCGTAGGTCCAGGTCTTGTCGATGAACAGGTCGTGGCGCTTCTCGAACGGGCCTTCGAAGTCGACGCCGCCCAGCTCGATGCCGGCCTTGCCGGTGCCGAAGTTCTTCAGCTTGCTCTCGTCGGTGACATAGATCTCGCGGGCGATCACGTACTCGCTGAGGGTCGGATTGATCAGGCCGCCACGACCGTCGACGTAGACGATGAAGCGCACGTCGCCGAGCTTTTCGGTGTGCAGGCGATGTTCGCCGACGGCCAGCGAAATCGGGCGCGAGCCCTGTGCGGCCACCGGCAGGTCCTTGCCATCGATGCTCAGTGCCAGCGGCGTGTCGGTCGGGTTGTCGATCTGGAACTCGACCTTCGAGGGCGAACAGGCGGCCAGGGCCAGCGCG
This sequence comes from Stenotrophomonas maltophilia group sp. Smal13, assembly GCF_030236855.1. Classification (NCBI taxonomy): domain Bacteria; kingdom Pseudomonadati; phylum Pseudomonadota; class Gammaproteobacteria; order Lysobacterales; family Lysobacteraceae; genus Stenotrophomonas; species Stenotrophomonas maltophilia group sp. Smal13. The sequence goes on along the minus strand of NZ_JASJSQ010000020.1, from coordinate 34,729 downwards.
GCGGCGAACGGGAACAGCAGGGTCTTCATCGGCAATCGTCCTTGATACATGGAACGGGAAAGCAGGGGTTTCAGCAAAACCAGGGAGCCAGCTTCAGCTGGCCCACGGCGGGCTGTAGCGCACCTTCAGGGTGCGCACGGCCGGGTCGGCGCGCAGCGCCTCCATCAGCTTGGAATCGATGCGTACCGCGCTCTGCCCGGACACATCGAGCATGCCGGCGACACCGCCCTGCGGACCCTTCAGCAGCAGGTCCAGGCGCAGCGGCGTGCGGCCGGGGCGATGGCGGTCGAGCAGGGCGTCGATGCGCTCCCAGACCGGGCGCTGCTGGCGCAGGTCCAGGCGCAGCGAGAGCCGGGTGGCGTAGTTGGCGCAGACTTCGTCGAAGTCCCAGCACTGGCGGATGCGCAGCGCGAAGCCACCGTTGAATTCGTCCTCGCGCAGGCCACCCTTGACCACCAGGATGCGGTCCTTGGTCATCAGGTGGCCGAACTCGGCCATCGCGTCGGAGAACGCGCTGCACTCGACGCGGCCACGGCCGTCCTCGAGCTGGATGAAGATCTGGCTCTCGCCCTTGCGGCGCACGCCGACCACCTGGCCGGCCAGCACGGTCTGTACTTCCGGGCGCCAGCGCTTCTCGCCGCCGCCGCCGCCGCCACTGTTGGCGCTCCAGATCTTCTCCACCGAGCCCAGGTCGTTGCCGACCAGGTCGCGCACATCGTCGCGCCAGGGATCGAACGGGTGGCCGCTGAGGTAGAAGCCCAGCGTGTCGCGCTCGCCATTGAGGCGCTGCAGCAGCGGCCATTCCTCGGCTTCAGGCAGATCCAGCTGGATCGTGGTCGCGCTCGGGTCGGGGCCACCGAACAGCGAGTTCTGCCCGGACGCACGTTCGCGCGCCATCTGGTCGGTGGCCTTGATCACTTCCGGCAGCTGCAGCATCAGCGAGGCGCGGTTATGCCCGAGCTCATCCAGTGCGCCGCAGTTGATCATCGCTTCCAGCGTGCGCCGGTTGAGCTTGGCCGAGCCGACGCGGGTGCAGAAGTCGAGCAGGTCCTTGTAGTCGCCACCCTTCAGGCGCTCGTCCACCACCGCTTCGCAGGCACCCTGGCCGACGCCCTTGATCGCGCCCAGACCGTACTGGATGGTGTCCGGGGTGACGGCTTCGAACATGAAGGCCGAGTGGTTCACCTTCGGCGGCAGCACGGTCAGGCCGAGGTTGCGCACCTCGTCGAGGAAGCCGACCACCTTCTCGGTGTTGTCCAGGTCCGAGGACAGCGTGGCCGCCATGAACTCGGCCGGGTAATGGCGCTTCAGCCATGCGGTCTGGTAGCTGACCAGCGCGTAGGCAGCGGCGTGCGACTTGTTGAAGCCGTAGCCGGCGAACTTCTCCATCAGGTCGAAGATCGCGTCGGCCTTGGCCTCGTCCACGCCGTCCTTGGCCGCGCCTTCGCGGAAGATCTCGCGGTGCTTGGCCATTTCGGCCGGCACCTTCTTGCCCATCGCGCGGCGCAGCAGGTCGGCGCCGCCCAGCGAGTAGCCGCCGACGATCTGCGCCATCTGCATCACCTGCTCCTGGTACACCATGATGCCGTAGGTGTCCTTCAGGATCGCTTCGGTGCGCGGATCGGGATAGATGATTTCTTCCTGGCCGTGCTTACGCGCGTTGAAGGAGGGAATCAGGTCCATCGGGCCGGGACGGTACAGCGACACCAGCGCGATCAGGTCTTCGAAACGGTCGGGGCGCGCGTCCTTCAGCAGGCGGCGCATGCCCGAGGATTCGAACTGGAACACCGCGCCGGTGTTGCCGTTGGCGAAGATGTCCTTGTAGGTGGGCGTGTCGTCCAGCGGGATCGCGGCGATGTCCACCGGCGGGATGCCGGCGCGCTCATGGCGCTTGTTGATCGCCTTCACCGCCCAGTCGATGATGGTCAGCGTGCGCAGGCCCAGGAAGTCGAACTTCACCAGGCCCACTTCTTCCACGTCGTTCTTGTCGAACTGGGTGACCGGGTTCTTGCCGAGGCCGTTCTCGTCGTGTTCGGCGTACAGCGGGCAGAACTCGCTCAGCGGCTCCGGCCCGATCACCACGCCACCGGCATGCTTGCCGGCGTTGCGGGTCAGGTCTTCCAGCTGCAGCGCCAGATCGATCAGGTCGCGGACATCGTCCTCGGTCTCGTAGCGCTGGATCAGTTCGGCCGACGCCATTTCCGAGCTCGGGCCTTCCTTGCCCTTGCCCAGCGCATCCTTCAGGTGGATGCCGAGGATGTTCGGGATCAGCTTGGAGACACCGTCGACCAGGCCGTACGGGAAACCGAGCACGCGGCCGGAGTCGCGCACCACCGCCTTGGCGGCCATGGTGCCGTAGGTGATGATCTGGCTGACGCGCTCGCGCCCGTACTTGCGCGCAACGTAGTCGATCACCTCGTCGCGGCGGTCCATGCAGAAGTCGATGTCGAAGTCGGGCATCGACACGCGTTCCGGATTGAGGAAGCGCTCGAACAGCAGGTTGTACGGCAGCGGGTCCAGATCGGTGATCTTCAGCGCCCAGGCCACCAGCGAACCGGCACCCGAACCACGGCCGGGGCCGATCGGAATGCCCTGGTTCTTGCCCCACTGGATGAAGTCGGCCACGATCAGGAAGTAGCCCGGGAAGCCCATCTTGATGATGGTGTTGAGCTCGAACTCCAGGCGCTCGAAATACTCTTCGCGGGTCTTGCCCGGCGCCAGTGGATTCTTCTCCAGGCGCTCTTCCAGGCCATCGCGCGACATCTTCTGGATCCAGGTGTCCAGGGTCTCGTCGTCCGGCACCGGGTAGTTGGGCAGGAAGTAGGTGCCCAGCCGCATCTCGATGTTGCAGCGCTCGGCCAGCGCCAGCGTGTTGTCGATCGCATCGGGGATGTCGGCGAACAGCGCGCACATCTCCTCGGCCGACTTCAGGTACTGCTGGTCGCTGTATTCGCGCGGGCGCTTGGGGTCGTCCAGCACGCGGCCGGTGGAAATGCATACGCGCGCTTCGTGCGCGCTGAAATCCGTCGGCGACAGGAAGCGTACGTCGTTGCTGGCCACCACCGGCAGGCCACGCTGGCCTGCGGCCATCAGCGCGAACTGGTTGAAGGTTTCTTCGCCCTCGCGGCCGGTGCGGGTCAGCTCCAGGTGCAGGCCGTCGCCGAACACGCGTTGCCAGTCGGCCAGCTGCTGCTCGGCCAGTTCATGCTTGCCGTCCAACGCCAGGCGCCCGGCCAGGCTCTGCCGGCCAGCGAGTGCGAACAGGTTGGCGTTGCCGGCCTTCAGCCAGTCCGGGTGGATTGCCACGCCGCCTTCCGGGCGATGGCCTTCCATCCAGGCGCGGGTCAGCAGGCGCGACAGGCTCAGGTAGCCCTCACGGTCGCGGCACAGCAGGGTCATCCGCCACGGGTCCTGGCCTTCCTCGGCGATCAGCACGTCGGCGCCGGCGATCGGCTTGATGCCCACGCCTTCGGCGGCCTTGTAGAACTTGACCAGGGCGAACAGGTTGTTGAGGTCGGTCACCGCCAGCGCGGGCAGGCCGAGCTCGACCGAGCGCGACAGCAGATTGGCCTGCTTGGCCTTCTTCGGGTCCGCCTGGTCGGGCTTGGCCGGCACGCGGATGGTCGAGTCCGCCAGCGAGAACTCGGTGTGGACGTGGAGATGTACGAAGCGGGAGTTGGACATGCCGGACCAGGTTGGAGCGCGCGGGCCCCGGGTGCCGACGGAGGAATCGTCGCCGGGGTCGGGAAGCGCTGGAGTGCCCGGTCAGGGTAGCGAGGGCAGGGGGAGGCGACAAGCTCTTGACGGCACGCGATATCGCATTCGCGCTCTCGCTGCCCACGGTTCGCAGGCGAACCGCGGGCCCCGTCTCACCATGCTTCCACACCCCCGCGCCCTTGGCGCGTCCCCCTGACTCAGGGGGACTGTTCCCCAGCAGGGTTGCGGCAGCCGTTCAGGTGATCGCGATGGTGGTCGCCTGCGGGGTGTCCAGGCACTCGCGCACCGGGGCGAAGCTGCGCCGGTGCTCCACGCAGGGGCCGTGCTCGCGCAGGGCGGCCAGGTGGGCCGGGGTGCCGTAGCCCTTGTGCTGCTCGAAGCCGTACTGCGGATGGCGGGCATGCACCTCCTGCATGTAGCGGTCGCGCGAGACCTTGGCCAGGATCGAGGCGGCCATGATCGCGCGGTCGATGCCATCGCCGCCGACCAGCGCCTGCGCCGGCAGTACCAGCCCCTTGGGCACCACGTTGCCATCGATGCGCGCGAAGCCGGCCACGTGGGCGACCGCTGCGACCACGTCGCGCATGCCCTGCAGGGTGGCCTGGTAGATGTTCAGACGGTCGATGGTGTCCACGTCCACCAGCACCACATGCCAGGCCAGGGCGCGCTCGATGATGCGGTCATGCAGCTGCTCGCGGCGCGCCGCGGTCAGCTGCTTGGAATCGTCCAGGCCGTTGATGCGCGGCCGTGCCGGGTCGAACACCACGGCCGCCACCGCGACCGGCCCGGCCAGCGGGCCACGACCGGCTTCGTCGACGCCGGCGACCAGGCGCTCCGGCTCGACCACCGCCGCGCCATCGAACAGGGTCAGGCTGGCCGCTGCGGCATGGCGGCGGCTCATGCCTGGGCCTGGTCGCGCATCAGCAGCTCGCCGACGGCGTCGGCGGCACGTGCCGACGCATTGCGGCGCAGGCGCTCATGCAGGCGGGCATAGGTGTCCTGCAGGTCGGTCACCCGCTGCGGGTGGTCGAACCATTGCTGGATGGCCGCAGCCAGCTTGTCCGGCGTGCAGTCATGCTGCATCAGCTCCGGTGCCAGGTCCTGGCCGGCCAGGATGTTGGGCAGGGCGAAGCGGTCGACCTTGATCAGGCCGAATGCCTTGACCAGACGGTAGGTCAGCTCGTTGACACGGTAGCCGACCACCATCGGCCGCTTCACCAGCATCGCCTCCAGGGTCGCGGTACCGGACGCCAGCACCACCACGTCGGCCGCGATCATGGCGTTGCGCGCCTGGCCGTCGAGCACATGCGAGTACGCGACCGGCAGCGCCGAGCGCGACAGCTGCTCTTCGATCAGCCGCTTGCATGCGGGGTTGGCGGCAGGCACCACCACGTGCAGGCCGGGGATGCGCTCGGAGACCTGCCAGGCGGCTTCGAAGAAGGGTTCACCGAGGCGCGAGATTTCGCCCAGGCGGCTGCCTGGCAACACCGCCAGCACCTTGGCCGACGTCGGCAGGCCAAGCGCGGCGCGCGCTTCCTCGCGGTTGCCCTGCAGGGGGATGTCATCGGCCATCGGATGGCCAACGAAGCGTGCGTCGATGCCGTGCTTGGCATAGATCGGGGGTTCCATCGGGAACAGGCACAGCACCAGGTCGGCGCTGCTGCCGATCTTCTCGGCGCGCTTCTCGCGCCAGGCCCAGACCGAGGGGCTCACGTAATGCACGGTGCGCACGCCCCGCTGCTTCAGCCAGCGTTCGATGCCCAGGTTGAAGTCGGGCGCGTCGATGCCGATGAACACGTCCGGCTGCCATTCCAGTGCACGCTGGCGAAACGCGGAACGCAGTTTGAGCAGGCGTGGCAGGTGGCGCAGTACTTCGGTCAGGCCCATCACCGCCAGCTCGCTGGCATCGTGCCAGGTCAGGCAGCCGGCGCTGCGCATGGCATCGCCACCGATGCCGGCGAACTCGGCATTCGGAAAGCGTGCCTTCAGTTCGCGCACCAGGCCCGCACCCAGCAGATCACCGGAGGCCTCACCGGCCACCAGTGCGATCCGCAACGGGCGCTCGCTGAGCACCCGCTGCGCGGGGACGCTGCCGGCCATCGAGGCCAGCGGAATCACGGCGGCGCCGGCCGGCGCCTGGCCGGTCGTGCTGCTCATCGCAGCAAGGGCCTCTCGGCGTGCTCGATGAAGTCCAGCATGGCCTTCACGTCATCGCTGTCGCGCGCCTGTTCGGTCAGCTGCACCTTGGCTTCGGCCAGTGGCAGGCCCGCCACGTACAGCGTGCGGTAGGCACGCTTGATGGCGGAAATGCGCTCGGCGTCGAAGCCGCGGCGCTTCAGCCCTTCGCTGTTGATGCCGCGCGGGCGGCCCAACGAATCGGTGCCGACCATGGTGAACGGCGGAACATCGCCATTGGTCAGCGCGCCCATGCCGAGGAAGGCATGCGCGCCGATCCGGCAGAACTGGTGGGCCCCGGCGAAGCCGCTGATGATCACGTAGTCACCCACGGTCACGTGGCCGGCCAGGGTGGTGTTGTTGGAGAACACGCAGAAGTTGCCGACATGGCAGTCATGCGCCACGTGCGTGTAGGCCAGCATCCAGTTGTCGTCGCCGATGGTGGTGATGCCGCCGCCGCCGCCGGTGCCACGGTTCAGCGTGACGAACTCGCGGAACACATTGCGGTCGCCGATCACCAGCTCGGTGCGCTCCCCTGCATACTTCTTGTCCTGGGGTTCGCCACCGACGGCTGCGTGGCCGATGAAGCGGTTGTCGCGGCCGATCTTCGTCGGGCCGTGGATGCTGCAGTGGGGGCCGATCACCGTGCCGGCACCGATTTCCACATCGGCCCCGATCAGGGTGAACGCGCCCACCTGGACGTCATCGGCCAGGCGCGCGGCCGGGTCGATGACGGCGGTCGGGTGGATCCGCGGTGCGTTGTCAGTCATTCCTGCCTCCAGTGGATCAGCCCTTGGCGCCGGCGCACATGACTTCGGCCGAGGCAACGACTTCACCGTTGACCTTGGCTTCGCCGTAGTACCAGCCCATGTTGCGGATCAGGCGCTTCATCTGCACATCCAGCATCAGCACGTCGCCGGGAACGACCTGCTTGTTGAAGCGGGCGTTTTCCACCTTGACCATGTAGAACAGCTTGGACTGCGAGTCACGGCCGAGCGTGAGCTGGGTCATCACGCCACCGGCCTGCGCCAGCGCTTCGATGATCAGTACGCCGGGCATGATCGGGCGGCCCGGGAAGTGGCCCTGGAAGAACGGCTCGTTGATGCTGACGTTCTTCTGCGCAAGGATGCGCTTGGCGTCGATGTCGAGCTCAAGCACCCGGTCCACCAGCAGGAACGGGTAGCGGTGCGGGAGCAGTTCCTGGATCTGGCAGACGTCGATCGGAAGCTGCAGCGTGTCGTTCATTCTTTCTCCTTGCCAGCAGCCAGGACGCGGCGAGCCAATGCGTCCAGCTGCTTGAAGCGCGCGGCGTTCTTGCGCCACGTGCGGTTGTCGGTCAACGGGGTGCCGGACGAGTACTCGCCCGGCTCATGGATGGAATTGCGGACCACCGACTTGCCGGTGATCACGACCTTGTCGCAGATCTCGAGGTGGCCGACCACGCCAACGTGGCCGCCGAGCAGGCAGTAGCGGCCGATCTTGGCGCTGCCGGCGATGCCGGTGCAGCCGGCGATGGCCGAGTGCGCACCGATCTGCACGTTGTGCGCGATCTGCACCAGGTTGTCCAGACGCACGTCTTCGTCCAGCACGGTGTCTTCCAGCGCACCACGGTCGACGCAGGTGTTGGCGCCGATCTCGCAGTCATCGCCGATGCGCACGCCGCCGAGCTGCGGCACCTTGATCCACTTGCCGGCGTCCATGGCCAGGCCGAAGCCATCGGCGCCGAGCACGGCACCGGGATGCACACGAACCCGCTTGCCGAGCATGACCCGGGTGACCAGGGTGACCCGCGCGATCAGTTCGCAGCCGTTGTCCAGGCTGCAGTCTTCGCCGATCACGCTGCCGGTGCCGATGATGCAGTTTTCGCCGACCACGCTGCGTGCGCCGACGGAGACGAACGGGCCGATATGCGCGCTGGCGGCGACCTGCGCGCTGGGATCGATGACGGCGCTGGGGTGGATGCCCGGCGGGCGCGTCGGCGCGATGTCGAACAGCGCGGCGATCTTGGCGAAGGTGGTGTACGGGTCCTTGGCCACGAGCGCGGCGCCGGGGGCGGCCTCGGCGTCGTCGGCACGCAGGACTACCAGCGAGGCCTGGCTGTCGGCCAGCTGGGCGCGGTAGCGCGGGTTGGCGAGGAAGGTCAGCTGGCCAGGACCGGCATGGGCGAGGGTGGCCACGCCATGGATGGCGGTGGCGGGGTCGCCGTGGACCTGCAGGCCGAACTGCTCGGCGAGTTGCTGGGCGGTGTAGGTGGGAGTATTCACGGCGGGAGTTTAACGTGTGACGGCATTGCGGTCATGCGGGGTCAAAAGCGGCGCCTGCCTGATGTCCCGGGGTGATGGCGCAGGGGGCTGCCCAGGACACGCCGTAAACCCATCCCTGGGGGCTCGATGGCGCCATCCATGGCGCCAACGGTCCTGGTCAGCCCCCTGCGCCATCACCAGATGATTTCACGCGAGCGCGGGAAGTAACGGCGGCGGCGAGCAAGTAAAACGAAAACGCCGGGCAATGCCCGGCGCTTCGCATCCCGTCTGGTGGAGAGCCCCCCTTTGTTAAGGGGGGCGCGCCAGCGGCGCGGGGGATAGGTGAAATGCGCGGGCAATTCACCGGAGGTGGATCAGTTCTGAGGAACGACGTTCCTCAGAACTGGCCACCGAACGTGAATTGCAGACGTTCGATCTTGTCATCGTCTTCCTTCTTCAGCGGGAAGGCGTAGCTGATCGAGATCGGGCCGACCGGGGCGCGCCACAGCAGGGCCACACCGGTGGACACGCGCAGTTCGTTGGCCTTGAAGTTCTTGGTGCCGTTGTAGACGTTACCGAAGTCGACGAAGGCGGACACGCGTGCCGACGGGCTGTCGAACAGGCGCGGGAAGTAGGCTTCGACCGAACCGACGGTCTTCAGCGAACCACCCAGCGGCTGGCCTTCCGGGTAGCCGTTGGTGACTTCGCGCGGGCCGAGGGTGTTGTCTTCGAAGCCGCGCACCGAGTTGGTACCGCCGGCGTAGAAGTTCTCGAAGAACGGCAGGCCGCTGGCGGTCACCGTACGGGTGGTGCCGTCCGGGTTGGTCAGCGTGCGGGTGTAGTCGTTGCCATAGGCATCGCCGTAGCCCACTTCGGCACGGGTGTTGATCACCAGCGACGGCATGATCGGCCAGTACTTGCTGATCTGGTAGTTCAGCTTGTAGTACTCGATGGTCGAACCCGGCAGCGTGGTTTCCAGGCCGATGCGCTGGTAGGTACCGCGGGTCGGCATGAAGTAGTCGTTGCGCGAGTCGCGCGCCCAGCCCAGCTCGGTGCGCCATGCATGGAACGTGCGCTTACCGACGGCGTTGATGTAGTCGATGATCGACTGCGGGGTCGAGCCCTGGTAGGTGGTGATCTGGTTGCTGTCGATGCCGAACATCAGCGAGACGGTATCGGTCTCGGTGATCGGCACGCCGAACACCACCTGCGCCGAACCATTGGTGCTGTTGTACTGCGCGGTGTTGAAGTCGGAGTAGTCCAGTTCGCGCCAGGACAGGTTGTAGCCCAGCGACACGCCGTCATCGGTGAAGTACGGGTTGGTGTAGCTGAAGCCGTAGCGCTGCAGGTAGCTGCTGCGCGAGGCTTCGACCGACACGCGGTTGCCGCCGCCGAGGAAGTTGTTCTGCGACAGCTGCACCGAGGTGGTCATGCCGTAGGACTGCGAGTAGCCCAGGCCGAACACGAAGCTGCCGGACGTGGTTTCCTTGACGTTGTAGACGACGTCGACCTGGTCGTTGCTGCCGCTCACGGCCGGGGTTTCAACGTCCACCGACTCGAAGTAGCCCAGGCGCTGCAGGCGGATCTTGGAGCGGTCGATCGCGGCCTGCGAGTACCAGCTGTTCTCGAACTGGCGCATTTCGCGACGCATCACTTCGTCGGACGTACGCGTGTTGCCACGGAACAGGATGCGACGCACCGATACGCGCGGGCCGGGCACGACCTGCATGTTGATCGCCACGGTCTGCTCGGGGCGGTTGGTGGTCGGGATCGGGTTCACCTTGGCGAACGCGTAGCCGATGTTGGACAGCGAGTTGGTGATGGTGTCCGAGCTGAATTCCAGCAGCGCACGCGAGAACGTGTCGCCGGACTTCTGGATCACCATGCGCTCGACGTCCTCCTGCGGAAGGATCGTGTCGCCGCTGACCTTGATCTCGGAGATCTTGTACTGCGCACCTTCGGTCACGCCGGCGGTGAGGAACATGTCGCGCTTGTCGGGGCTGATCGACACCTGGGTCGAATCAATGCTGAAGTCGACATAGCCGCGGTCGAGGTACCAGGAATTGAGCTTTTCCAAGTCGCCGGACAGCTTTTCCTTGGAGTACTGGTCGTCACGGCGGTACCACGATGCCCAGTTGTGCTCCTTGGACTCCCAGGTCTCCAGGATGTCCTTGCTCTCGAACTTCTCGGTGCCGACCAGGTTGACGTGACGGATCTTGGCCGCCTTGCCTTCCTTGATGGCGATCGCGATGTCCACGCGGTTGCGGTCCAGCGGGCTCACCGTCGGGGTGATCTCGACGTTGTACTTGCCGCGGTCGTTGTACTGGCGGCGCAGTTCCTGGGTCACGCGGTCCAGGCTCAGGCGATCGAAGGTGCCGCCCTCGGTCAGGCCGATGTCGGACAGGCCCTTGAGCAGCTGCTCGGACTTGATGTCCTTGTTGCCGGTCACGGTCAGCTTGTTGATCGCCGGGCGTTCCTTGACGGTCACCACCAGGATGCTGCCCTGGCGGTCCAGCTGCACGTCTTCGAAGAAGCCGGTCTTGTACAGGGCGCGGATGGTCTCGCCGACCTTGTTGTCGGTGACCGTCTCGCCACGCTCCACCGGCAGGTAGGTGAATACCGTGCCCGAGCTGATGCGCTGCAGGCCATCCACGCGGATGTCGCTGACAGTGAAGGGCTCGGCTGCCTGGGCCAGGGCGGGAGCGCCGGTGACGGCGGCGAGGGCGAGGGCCAGCAGGCGGCGATTGGGGAGTCGCGTCATGTCACGTCCGGTAGGAAGGTCGATTTCATTGGTGCGGGATGCCGACGCTGTAGACGGCAACAACGTGGAAAAGTTCATCGCGGGACCAGGCCGAGGATGTCGTTGTAGAACGCCAACCCCATCAGCCCGGCCAGCAACGCCAGGCCGATGTACTGGCCGGCGGCGATGGCACGCTCGCTCAGCGGGCTGCCCTTGACCAACTCGATAAGGTAATACAGCAGGTGGCCGCCGTCCAAGATCGGGATCGGCAACAGGTTGATGATGCACAGGCTGAGTGACAGCAGGGCAAGGAACTGCAGGAACCAGTCCAGGCCGCGTTTGGCCGAGATGTTGGCTACCCGGGCGATGGTGACGGGCCCGGAAACGTTCTGCAGCGAGGCTTTGCCGGTGACGATGCGGCCCATCATGCCCAGCGAATCGGCCGCCAGGCGGCCGGTTTCGCGCACGGCCACGGTGACCGCGTCGAGCGGGCCATAGCGCAGCAGGGTGTCGTAGGGAGGGCTGAACGAGGTCGGGAACTGCACGCCGATCTGCCAGATCGGCTCGCCCTTTGAATCCTTGCCCTGGCGCGGGGTGACTTCCAGCGCCAGGCGCTCGCCGCCCCGCAGGACCTCGATCATGCCCGGGCCGCCGGCGCGGCCCAGCGTCTGGATCTCGCCGATGACCTGGTCGGCGCCGTCGATGCGCTGGCCGTCGATCGCTACGATCAGATCGCCCGGCTGCAGCTGCCCGGCCACCACGGAGTCCGCGGTGAGCGACTCGACCAGCGCCGGTTGCAGCCACGACTGCCAGTACAGGCCAGCCAGGATCGGCACGCGCCGTTCATCGAAGCCGGGGGGCAGCTGCGACAGCGGCAGGCTGCGCACGCGCACCTGGTCGGCCGGGTCCAGCACTTCCAGCTTCACGTCGCGGCGGTCCATCGCGGCGGCGGTCAGCGCCATGCTGGCCTCGCCGAGGGTGACCACTGGGCGCTCGTCCACGCGCAGCACGCGGTCGCCGCTGGTCAGGCCGGCGCTGGCGGCGATGCCGCTGACACGGCCGATGGTCGGCGAATAATCCTGCTTGCCGATCACGAACATCGCCCACAGCAGCAGGATGCACAGCAGCAGGTTGGCGATCGGTCCGGCGGCGACGATGGCGATGCGCTGCCAGACGGTCTTGTGGTTGAAGGCCTGGCCGCGCTCGTGCGGGTGCACTTCGACCTCGCGCTCGTCCAGGAACTTCACATAGCCACCCAGCGGGATGGCGGCGATGGCGAACTCGGTGCCGTGCCTGTCCCGGCGCGACCACAGCGGCCGGCCGAAGCCGACCGAGAAGCGCAGGATCTTGACCCCGCACAGGCGCCCGACCCAGTAATGCCCGAACTCGTGGAACGTGACCAGCAGCCCGAGGCTGACAATCATCCACCAGACCGATCCGATGAAGTCAGTCATGCAGGCTCACAGTGGCGGGCAGGGGCGGCGTCGTCATGCTGGGCGAGGCGGTCGTTCAGGCGGCGTCGATGGCGTTCAGGGTCAGCTGGCGTGCCCGCTGGTCGGCGGACAACAGGACCTCCAGTGTATCGGCTGGCTGGGTCGGCAGTGTTGAAAGAGCGTTAGCAACCAGCTCCGGGATGGTCAGGAAACCGATCCGGCCCTGAAGAAACGCTGAAACCGCCTCTTCATTGGCAGCGTTCAGCACCGCCGGGGCGGTGCCGCCGGCCTGCATCGCCTGCCAGGCCAGGGCCAGGCAGGGGAAGGCGTCGGTGTCCGGGGCCTCGAAATCGAGCCGGCCCTGGGCCAGCAGATCCAGTCCGGATACGCCCGATTCGATGCGTTGTGGCCAGCCCAGGCCAACGGCCAGTGTGGTGCGCATGTCCGGCAGGCCCATCTGCGCCAGGGTTGAGCCGTCCACGAACTCGACCAGCGAGTGGACCAGGCTTTGCGGGTGCACCAGCACTTCGATGCGCTCACCGGGGATGCCGAACAGGTGGTGGGCCTCGATCACTTCCAGGCCCTTGTTCATCAACGTCGCCGAATCGACCGAGATCTTCGGCCCCATCGACCACTTCGGGTGGGCAACGGCCTGGGCCGGGGTGACCTGGGCCAGTTCGGCGCGGCTGCGGCCACGGAACGGGCCGCCGGAGGCGGTCAGCAGGATCCGGCGCACGCCGGCGCCATCCACGCTGGCATCGCGCGAGCGCAGGCACTGGAAGATCGCGCTGTGTTCGCTGTCGATCGGGATGATCTCGGCGCCGGCGCGTTCAGCGGTGCGGGTCAGCAGCTCACCGGCCAGCACCAGCGATTCCTTGTTGGCCAGCAGGATGCGCTTGCCCGCGGCGGCGGCGGCCAGGGTGGAAGACAGCCCGGCCGCACCGACGATGGCGGCGACCACGGTGTCGCAGGCATCGCTGGCGGCCAGCTGGTCCAGCGCGGCATGGCCGGCATGCGCCTCGGTGGCCAGTCCGGCATCGCGCAGGCCATCGCGCAGCTCAGCGAACAGCGATTCGTCGGCGATCACCGCGTGCGCGGGCCGGTGCTGGCGGCACAGTGCCAGCAACGCCTGCACCTGACGACCGGCGGCCAGCACGGTGGCCTGGTAGCGCTGCGGGTGGCGGGCGATCACGTCCAGCGTGGAGGCACCGATCGAGCCGGTGGCGCCGAATACGGCGACCCGGCGCAGGTCTGCGACAGCATTCATGGTCAGAACCCGAAGATTTCCTTGCCGAGTGCGAACACCGGCACTGCAGCCAGGACGCCGTCGACACGGTCGAGTACGCCACCATGGCCCGGAATCAGGTGGCCCGAGTCCTTGGCGCCCGCGTGGCGCTTGATCAGGCTTTCGAACAGATCACCCAGCACCGAGGCGAATACGGCCACCACCGAAGTGATCAGCAGGCCCGGCAGGTGTGCGGTATCGATGCCGGCCAGCCAGCCCAGGCCGACGGCCACGGCGACACCGGCCAGCAGGCCGCCGAACAGGCCTTCCCAGGTCTTGTTGGGGCTGATGCGCGGGGCCAGCTTGTGCTTGCCGAAGTGACGGCCGGCGAAATAGGCGCCCGAATCGGCCGCCCAGACCAGTGCCAGCGCAGCCAGCAGCCACAGGTGGCCCTGCTTGCCCGGCGGATCGCCGCCGGCATGGATCAGCACCAGCGCGGCCCAGGCCGGAACGATGGCCAGCGTACCGGCCAGCATCTTCACGATGCGCGAGGGTGCCGACGGCTGCGCGCCGAAATTGAAGAAGCGCAGCCAGACCAGCGCCGCCAGCCACCAGGCAACACCGGCCAATGTGGTGATCTGGAACAGCACCAGCGTGCTGCCATCGGCCCACACCAGCAGCACCATCAGCAGCAGGTTCAGTACCAGCAGCACGGTGCGCGCCAGGGTGTCTTCGATGCCGGCCAGCTTCAGCCACTCCCACAGGCCGATCAGCAGCACCGCAGCGGCCGCCGCTGCCAGCCATTGGGTCGGCAGCAGCAGGATCGCGGCAATGGCGACCGGCGCCATGATCAGCGCGGCAAGGACTCGGGTCTTGGTCATGGGCTGGAAGTCTCGGTGGCCAGTGCGGCGATCTGGGCGCTGGTCAGGCCGAAACGACGCTCACGGCTGCCGTAGGCGTCCAGCGCCTGCTGCAGCAGGGCGGGATCGAAGTCTGGCCACAGTGCCTCGGTGAACCACAGCTCGGTGTACGCCAGCTGCCACAGCAGGAAGTTGCTGATGCGGGTGTCGCCACCGGTGCGGATGAACAGGTCCGGTGGCGGCAGGTCGGCCAGGGCGACCTGGCCGCCCAGCAGCGATTCGTCGATCTGTTCGGGCAGCAGGCGGCCGGCGGCGACTTCAGCGGCCAGCGCGCGCGCGGCACGGGCGATGTCCTGGCGGCCACCGTAGCTGGCGGCGATCGACAGGGTCAGGGTGGTGTTGTCTGCGGTGCGCTGCTCGGCCAGCTGCATGCGGCTGACCAGCCCGGCACCGAAGCGTTCGCGCTCGCCGATGAAGCGCACGCGCACGCCACGCCGATGCAGCTCGTCCACTTCGCGGTCGAGCGCGCCGAGGAACAGCTTCATCAACGCATCGACTTCTTCCTGCGGCCGGCCCCAGTTCTCGCTGGAAAACGCGAACAGGGTCAGCGCCGGAATGCCCAGCTCAAGGCAGCGCTCGATGGTGCGGTTGACCGCACGCGCGCCGGCCCGGTGGCCGATCACGCGCGGACGACGGCGCTGCTGTGCCCAGCGTCCATTGCCATCCATGATGATGGCAATGTGGCGGGGCAGGGCGGCCGGCAACGGAGGCGGGACTGAAGGCATCGACTTCAGACCGACAGCAGTTCTTTTTCCTTGTCGGCAACGACCTTGTCGACGTCCTTGATGTTGGTGTCGGTCAACTTCTGGATGTCGTCCTCACCGCGCTTCTTCTCGTCTTCGCTGATCGCCTTGTCCTTGACCAGCTTGGCGATTTCCTTGTTCGCGTCCTGACGGATGTTGCGGATCGCGATCTTGGCGCCTTCGCCTTCCTTCTGCACCTGCTTGGCCAGCTCCTTGCGGCGCTCTTCGGTCGGCGGCGGCATGTTGATGCGGATCGCGGTGCCCAGGGTGTTCGGGGTGAACTCGGCGTTGTAGAGACCCTTTTCGATCTCCTTGATCATGCTCTTGTCGAACGGCGTGACCAGCAGCGAGTGGGCGTCGGCGTTGGAGATCGATGCGACCTGGTTCAGCGGGGTGCTGGCGTTGCCATAGGCGCTGACCGTGACGCGGTCCAGCAGGGCCGGGGTGGCGCGGCCGGTGCGGATCGAGGTGAGGGTGTGCTTCAGAGCGTCGATGCTCTTGGCCATGCGCGTCTGCGCGTTGTTCTTGATGTCGTTGAGCATCGCCCGGTCCTGGGTGTAACTGGAATCGGGCGATTATAGGCGAATACGGGACGCTGCCGGGCCAGAATCGGCCCGGAGCTCGCCTGGCGCTCAGGCTCAGGCCGGGTCGCGGCCCTGGACCAGGGTGCCGATGTTCGCGCCGCTGAGGATCTTCAGCAGCTCGCCCGGCTGGCCCATGTCGAACACGCGCATCGGCAGGTCGCTGTCACGGGCCAGTGCGAAGGCCGCGGTATCCATCACTTCCAGGCCGCGGCGGATCACTTCGTCGTAGCTCAGGCTGTCGAAACGGACCGCGTCGCTGTGCTTGTTCGGGTCCTTGTCGTACACGCCATCGACCTTGGTGGCCTTCAGCAGCAGGTCGGCACCGATCTCGATCGCACGCAGCGCGGCGCCGGAGTCGGTGGTGAAGAACGGGCTGCCGACGCCGGCGGCGAAAATCACCAGGCGGCCCTTTTCCAGGTGGCGGATGGCGCGGCGGCGGATGTAGTCCTCGCACACGTCGTTGATCTTGATCGCGCTCATCACGCGGGCCTTGGCGCCCAGCTTTTCCAGGGCGTCCTGCATGGCCAGGGCGTTGATGACCGTGGCCAGCATGCCCATCTGGTCGCCGGTGACCCGGTCCATGCCGCCAGCGGCCAGGCCGGCGCCGCGGAAGATGTTGCCGCCGCCGATCACCAGCGCCACTTCGGCACCGGCCTGCTGGGCTTCGATGACCTCACGGGCCAGGCGATTGATGATCTTCGGGTCGATGCCGTAGTCCTCATCTCCCATCAGCGCCTCCCCGGACAGTTTCAGAAGGATGCGACGATAGGCGAGCTTGGACATGGGGACCTCGGGTGCGTGGAAATCGCGGGCGATTCTACGCGCATGCGGCGTTGGGCCAAAGTGTTTTGTGCACTGCGGCGCGAAATCCTGCCGTCCGCCCCGCTCACGCGGGGCGTCCCGTTCAGCCCAGCTCGGCGCCGGCGGTGGCTGAAAGCTCGTCGTGGCCGAGGGCGCCGGGGGAGCGGGCGATCACCCGGTTCCGGCCCAGGTTCTTCGAGCGGTACAGCACATCGTCGGCTGCGCGCAGCAGGTCCTGCACGTCGGCAAAGCGTTCGTAGCCGCCCTGGGTGGCCACGCCGGCGGAGAAGGTGACGAACAGCGGGCCTCCCTCCAGCTCGGCCATCGGCGTGGCGACGATGTTGGCCAGCACACGCCGGATCACGTCCAGCGCCACCGATTCACTGGTGTTGGGCAGCAGCGCGACGAATTCCTCGCCACCGAAGCGGGCCACGGTGTCGCTGTTGCGCAGCTGGCCCTGCAGCTTGCCGGCAAAGGCGCGCAGCACCTCGTCACCGGTCAGATGGCCGTGGGCATCATTGATTTTCTTGAAGTCGTCCAGGTCGATGAAGGCCACCGACAGCGGCCAGCCCTGGCGCCCGGCGCGCAGGAACTCCTGTTCCAGCACCGCCTCCAGCTGGCGGCGGTTGAGCACGCCGGTCAGGGCGTCGCGGTGGGCCTGGTCGGCCAGGCGCTTGGCCCGCGCCTCGAATTCGTCGGCGCGGCGGCGTGCCTGATCGGCATCCTGCAGCTCGCGCAGGTTGCGCAGGGTGGCCAGTTCCTGCGCGTGGTCGATCAGCTCACGGACCCGCGAGGGCGAGTTCAGGCCGGCCTCGAACAGGCTGGCGATATCCGGCAGGGCATCGCTGATGCGGGTCAGCACCTGATCGAAACGGGCGCTGTCGAGCTCCAGCCGGTCATGCACCTGGTGCAGGGCGCGTTCGCGGGCGGCATCGGCGTCTTCGTCCAGCCAGATGTCGGCAACAGCGCCGGACAGCTGCACGCATGCCTGGAACGGCGAATCGGCAGCGTCGTCGTCCTCGCTGTGGCTGATGCTTTCCACCAGGTAGCGCGGCAGGCCCCACTGTTCGGCCACCCAGGCGCCGACATCGGCGTGGCTGCAGCCCAGTTCCTCGCGCTCGCGTGCGACCAGATCGGTATTGTCACGGGCTTCGCGCAGCAGTGGCAGGTAGCGCTCCGATTCGGCCTGGGCCAGGCACAGCACGCCCAGGTCCTGCAGCAGCCCGGCCAGCATCAGTTCCTCCAGCCGGCGCAGGCCGCGTGCCTGGCCCAGCTGGCTGGCGGCCAGGGCGCTGAGAATGCTGCGCTTCCACGCGCGCTGGCGCAGGTCGTGGTCGGCACCGCCGCCACCGGTCAGGCCCTGGGTGACGGTGAAGCCGAGGGCGAGGCTGATCGTGGCATTCAGGCCGAGCATGGTCAGCGCCTGGCCGAGGTTCTCGATGCGGCGGCGGCTGGCGTACAGCGGCGAATTGGCGATGCGCAGCATGCGAGCGCTCAGCGCCATGTCGATGGCGATGATGTCGGCGGCGGTGGCGATATCCGCTTCCGGGTCCTGGGCCAGCTCGATGATGCGCAGGGCAATACCGGGTGGCGAGGGCAGGTTGCGGCAGAGCGCCAGGGCAGCTGTCAGCTCGGGAGGCATGTCGGGTCGTTCAATTCCATTGGGACAAGAATACCTAGGAATGCATCACAGTCCGCGATTTTCGTTCCTGCTATGTGACTGTGGATTCCCTGCGCCGAGTATCGGCTTGATTCGCGCGCAACGCAAAGGTGCCGGTTGTGCGCACCAACGGTGCGCACCCACCGATGGGGCATGGGTTCATCCCTTGGCCCATACATAAAAAAAGAGCCGCGGTTTCCCGCGGCTCCTTCTGGTCGCTTCACAGCCGGAAGGCTGGAATCAGACCTGCATCGCCTTGGCAACTTCAGCGGCGTAGTCTTCCACCACCTTCTCGATGCCTTCGCCGACGATCAGCAGCTTGAAGCCAGCCACGTCGGCGCCAGCGGCCTTGACCACCTGCTCGACGGTGGTGTCGCCCAGCACGTAGGTCTGGCCGTACAGGGTCACGTCGCTGACGATCTTGTTGATCTTGCCGCTGATGATCTTTTCCAGGATCTCGGCCGGCTTGGCCTTGTCCTTTTCGGACATCTTGGCCAGCTCGATTTCCTTTTCCTTCTCGACGAACTCGGCCGGGACGTCCGCAGCCTTGTTGTGCGGCGGCTTCAGGGCTGCCACGTGCATGGCCAGGCCACGGGCCAGCTCGACGTCGCCGCCGACCAGGTCGACCAGCACGCCAACCTTGCCGTTGGTGTGGACGTAGGCGCCGATGGTGTTGTTGCCATCAACCTTCACCATGCGACGGATCTGGATGTTTTCACCCAGGGTCTGCACGGCGGTGGCGCGGGCTTCTTCAACGGTGCGGCCATCGGCCAGCTTGGCAGCCTTCACGGCTTCGACGTCGTTGGCGCCCGATGCCAGGGCGGCAGCGGCGACGGCATTGACGAAGGACTTGAAGTTGTCATCGTTGGCGACGAAGTCGGTTTCCGAGTTGACTTCGACCAGCACGGCCTTGCCGCCATCCTGGGCCAGGCCCAGACGGCCTTCGGCGGCCACGCGGTCAGCCTTCTTGTCGGCCTTGGCAGCGCCGGACTTGCGCATGGCTTCAGCAGCAGCGTTGATGTCGCCGTTGGCTTCGGTGAGAGCCTTCTTGCATTCCATCATGCCGGCGCCGGTGCGCTCGCGCAGTTCCTTGACCAGGGAAGCAGTGATTTCCACGGGATTACCTCACGAAAGAAAGGGGTTGGGCCGGCATGGTGGCCGGCCCGTGTGACACGGTCCTGTCACGCGCCAAAGGCTGCGCGCAGGGAGGGTGGACGCCGGGCGTCCACCCCGGGGCCTGGATCAGGCCTGGGCGTCGTCGCCCTTCTTGGCAGCCTTCTTGGCCGGAGCGCGGCGGGCCGGCTTCTCTTCGCCTTCAGCAGCGGCTTCGGCGAACTCTTCCTCACGCACCGAAGCAGCGTGCGGAGCAGCAGCCTTGCCTTCCAGCACGGCGTCGGCAGCGGCGCGGGCGTACAGCTGCACAGCGCGGATGGCGTCGTCGTTGCCCGGGATGGCGTAGTCCACCAGTTCCGGGTTGTAGTTGGTGTCGACCACGGCGATGACCGGGATGCCCAGCTTCTTGGCTTCCTTGATCGCGATGTCTTCGTGGCCGATGTCGATCACGAAGATGGCGTCCGGCAGACGGTTCATGTCCTTGATGCCGCCCAGCGAGGCTTCCAGCTTGTCGCGCTCGCGACGCAGGCCCAGCACTTCGTGCTTGACCAGCTTCTCGAAGGTGCCGTCGGTTTCACCGGCTTCCAGTTCCTTCAGGCGGGCAACCGACTGCTTGACGGTACGGAAGTTGGTCAGGGTGCCGCCCAGCCAACGCTGGTTCATGAACGGCATGCCGCAACGCTCGGCTTCTTCCTTGATGGTTTCGCGGGCGCTGCGCTTGGTGCCCAGGAACAGGACGGTGCCGCGCTTCTGGGCAACCGACGAGATGAAGTTCATCGCATCGTTGAACAGCGGGACGGTCTTTTCCAGGTTGATGATGTGGATCTTGCCGCGGGCGCCGAAGATGTACGGAGCCATCTTCGGGTTCCAGTAGCGGGTCTGGTGGCCGAAGTGGACGCCGGCTTCCAGCATCTGACGCATGGTGACCTGGGGCATTGCAATACTCCTGATATGGAACCGGCGATTCCGCCCGCGGGATAGGTATGCGGGACGCGTGGAAGCGCGGATGGTTCCGGGGTTGGGCTTCCCTGTTGCCTCCGTGGCCGAACTCCTTGCGGAGCACCCCGGCACGGATGGGGGCAGCAGGTGTGGATTCACCGGTGACGTCCGGTGTGGACGGTCTCCCGCGCACGCAGGCGGCAGGAATCCGGTCGATTATAGCCCGCTGGGAGCGCTCGCTGCAATTGCCGGGTCCGGCGCGGTCAGATCGACCACGCGGCCGTCCTGCAACCGGGCCTGGAAATGGCCACCGGCGTAGCCGTCGGCATGGACGGGGAGGGCCCAGCGGCGTTCCCGGCCCGCCAGCAGGTAGCCGGCCAGTCCCGGCAGCAGCAGGGTGCGGCGTCCATCGCCGGCGACGAACGCAAGATCGTGCAGGCGGGCGTGAACGGAACCTGCGTTGCGCAGTCGCAGAAGAGGCTGCGACGTGCCGGGCTCGATCCCGGCATGCAGGTCCGGCCGCGCCAGGGGCGTCGCATGCCCCCGAAACAAGGGCAGCGAGTAGCGTGGCAGGCCCTGTCCGCTGGGGCTCAGGATCACCCGGTAGGCCTGCTCGACGGCAACGGGCGACGTCTCCCGAGGCAGCAGCCAGATGCGTTGACGGGTGCCGGGCGGGAGGTCGAGCCGGGCGGGGCTGGCCAGGATCTGGTCGCTGGGCCGCAGCTTTTCCGCATCGACCTGCTGTTCCCAGGCCAGGATCCGAACCTCGCCCTGCCAGCGGCCGGGCCCGGGGTTGTACAGCCACAGCTCGCCGTGCCCCCCTTCGGCGGGCAGCTGCAGGGTGGTGGGCACCAGGTCCAGCGCCGCAGCGGGCAGTGCCAGCAGCAGTGCCAGCAGGCTCAGCAGGATGCGCATCAGTAGATGAGGGTCACGGCAGGCGCCGCGTCGTCGCTGTCGGCCGGCGGCGCGAGGTCGCGGATCTGTTGCGGAAGCTCGGGCGCGTCGCTGCGCCGGTGCGGTGCCGTGCATCGGGTGTTGCCGGCATCACTGCTGCAGCCCTCGACCACAGTCAGCCGGATCTGCAGGGAGGTGCTGCCGGGATCGGCCCACGCGGGCGTACTGGCGACCAGCATCGCCCCGATCAGAAGTGCGCGAACCACCTGCCATCCACCGTACTGTAGGACCCGTTGCGCGGTATCGGCCGGATCGGCCGAATCTGTAGGCTCGACTGCCAGTCGACTGGTCCTGGCGCAGGAGGGATGCGCACATCCACGCACGGCGTGGATCTACCGGAACCCACCCCGGTGGGTGCCGACCATTCCAATCCATCCCGGTGGATGCCGACCGTTGGTCGGCACACAGGTCAGTAAGTGATCGTCACCTGCACCAGATCGTTGTAGGTACCGGCCGGGGGCTGGCCGGTGACCGGCGGCACCCGGCCATGGATGGTCAGCTGCTGCGCGCTGCCACTTCCGGTGCCGCCAACGGTATCGACGTTGAGGGTATTGCCCCAGCGCAGGCTGCGCGCGGCGTCGCGGTACAGCTCATAGGGGAGGTAGTAGGTGCCGCTGCCAATGGTGGTGGCCATGCGCCGGGTGGTGGAGGCGGCGGGGTTGTTCTGGCCGTTGTTGAGGCTGATCTGGTAGGCGGTGTTCTTCAGGCAGGTCAGCGTGAGCGTGGCGGTCCGGTCGATGTTGGCGGGAATGCTGCCGGTGACGTTGCCGAAGTCCATGTTGGTGGTGACGTAGCTGCCGCATTGCGGCAGCACGTTGGCAGTGGCAGTGAAGCTGAAGGCCGCACTGGCGCTGTTGGTGCCGGTTGCGCCGCCGTTGCAGGCGGCCGGCACGGTGGCGTTGCCGAGCAGGACTTCATTCCAGGCCCAGGTGAGCACCACGTTGGCGCCACTGAAGGTGCTGCTGTAAGCACCCGAAGCGAGGATCTGGTTGGCGGGGATCTGCGCGAACAGCTGCACGGATTGCGCACCGCTGCCGCCGGTCAGCAGCGGCACGTTGTAGCTCATGGTCAGTTCCTGCGCCGGCGGCGTGCCGCGTGGCACCAGGCCGGTGACCTGGCCGTAGCTGGCGTTGTTGTAGAGCTGGAAATTCATGGTGTCGCTGCTGGAAGTGGACATCGTGCGGAAGGTGGAGCTGCTGCCGCCGCCACTGCCTGCGCCGACACCCACGCAGACGCGGACGCCGGTGGTGGCCAGCAGGCTCAGTGCGGCGGTGGTGCAGGTCACCGTGATGTTCAGCGTCGCCGCCGTAGGGCCGGGAGCGTTGCTGTTGATGTTGCCGAACGGCAGGGTCGGGTTCGCGGTTGCCGTGCAGACCGCTGTCGCCTGGGCCGGTAGTGCCGCGAGCAGGCCGGCGAACAGCAGCATGCCGAGCAGCAGCACTCTCATGGCGCCACCTCCGGGATGCACGGCAGCGGTGCCGGCTTCGGCCGGGCGCCGGACGCCACTACCTTGGGCTGCTCGGGTACCTTCACCCGGCACTGGCCGCGGCTGGTGGTGATGTACAGCACGCTGCCGGCAGCGACGTCTTCCAGATACAGCAGGCCGTCATAGCCCACCGTGGCCTGGCGTCCGCCGGGCAACTGCACTTCGCTGCCCACTTCCAGCGGCTGCCCGTCCATGCTCTGCAGCGTCAGGCTCAGAGAGGGCCGCGAGCGCAACTGGAATGTCACGTGGGTCCCAGCGCGCTGGCGCGGCGTCACCCAGTCCTCGATGCGGTCGGCACGCATGTCCTCGGGCAGGTCCAGGGTGTCGATCGAGACCCGGTTGCGCTGCCAGGACAGCAGCGGGCTGACCAGCAACAGGCCACGATCATCGGTGACGCCGATCAGGCGGTTCTCCAGCCGCACCGGCACGCCACCGACACCATTGGTGCTGATCACCGCGAATGCATCGGAGACCTCGCGGGTGGCAAACGCGTGCCCGCCCATCCAGACCAGGCTGCCACTGGCGCTGCCGTAGGCATAGTTGAGCCCGCCCTGGCGCGAGGCCCCGAAGGAGTAGCGGCCGACGTCATTGAGGATGCCGACTTCGGCCAGGCCGCCACTGCCGTCCTCGCCGTGGCGCACCTGCGCGCGCCAACCGATGCCGCCTGCACTGCCATCGCCGGGCACCGGCTGGGTGACGTCGGCCACCCAGGTCTGGCTGTCGCCATTGCGCTGGCTGGACAGGCTGGCCTGGCGGTTGTTGCCCAGGCTGGCCGTCACCGACAGATAGATGCTGCGGTCATCACTCTGGTCCAGGTTCTGGTTCACCGAGAGGTAGGCTGACCAGCGCTGGCTCCAGGTACGCGACCAGAACAGGCTGGCGTAGCGGTTGTCTTCGCCATCGGGGTAGCGCAGCCGCAGGTAGCTGGCGCTGAGCGTGCCCAGCCGCAGCAGATCCGCGCCGACCGTGGCCTGTTCGCTGATGCTGGGTGGCAGGTTGCCCTGCAGTGCGCCCAGGTCGCGGTAATCACCATGGCTGCGCATAGTGCGCAGATTGACGTTGAGTCGGCGGTTGTTCCAGCTGTAGCCCAGTGCCCATTGCCCGCCCTGCAGGCCGTGATAGTCACTGTGCGCATAGGCGGCGTTGAACACGCCCGCGCCACCCAGCAGCCACCAGCCGCCGATGCCGGCCTGGGCCAGGCCACCACCGCCTTCGGCATGAGCCTCGCCGGTGAACGTGTCACTGATGCCACCGCGCCAGCTGGCACTGGCCACGGTGCGGTCGTCGTAGGCGAAGGAGCGTTGGCCGAAGTCCTCACGCAGGTGGCCGATGCCGGCGGACCAGTCCGACAGGCCCTTGGCCAGCAGCTGCTGGGTGCCATAGAAGCTGAAATCCAGGGTCTGCATGCGGCCGAACGCATCGGTCACCACCACCTGTGCGCTGCCGGTGCCGCTGATCCCCGGCTGTGCGGCCAGCTGGAACGGGCCCACCGGGACCTGGCCGCTGTACTGGCGCAGGCCATCGACGTACAGCTCGACCGTGGACGGCACCACCGCCTGGCCGAGGAAACTGGGCGTGGGGGTCAGCACGCGATAGGGCTGCAGGCCGTAGTTGCGACCGATCTGCAGGCCACCCAGGCGCACCGGACGGGTCCAGTCGACGAAGCCGCTGTAGAAATCGCCGACCTCCAGCGTCATCGCCTGGTCGGGGAAATCCAGGCTCCAGCGCGTATCCAGGCGCACGCTCTCCCCTCGCCAGCGACGGTCGCCAGGCTGCTGGTAGCGCCTGCTGACCGCGGTGTTTTCGAAGGTGCCGTTGCCGACGCCGAACAGGCGCAGTTCGGAGCTCAGGCTGAGGTTGCCCAGCGTATCCACCCGGCTGCCATACACGTCGTAGTTGAGCAGCAGTCCGGGTGAGGTACTGCCTGCGGGCGCGCGTGTCTGCGGGCGGCTGAGCACGGTGGTTGGCAGGGTCAGCTGGTCCAGTGGCACGTCCAGCGCCAGGGTCTGCAGGCGTGCGTCATAGCGCACCACCGCGCCGCTGATCTGGTCCAGGTACACCGGTGCATCGCCGTGGGCGTTGAAGCCGAGCTGGCGCAGTACGTCGGGGCTGGCCTGCAGGCGGCCACGGTTCTCGATGAAAGGCAGCAGTCCGCGTGGGGTGCTGTTGAGCGAAACGTCCAGGTACAGCGTCTGGTTGGCGGTCAACGGTGTGGGCGGTGGCAGCATCGCATCGGCGGAGATGCCTGATACATCGGCGGTGGCGGTAGCCGCTGCACCGGACACATCGGCGGCTTGGGTCGCCGCAGGAGCCAGGGCAGCAAGCAGCGCGCCCATCAACGCCTCAGCGAGCCGATGGGGGCGACAGCGGCGTCTGTTCCGACTCGCCATTGAGCTTGGCCGTGATCTGGTCGTTGTCGCGGTCGATCGCCGTGCGCTCGATCGGCCAGCGCATCACCTGCCCGGGCAGCACGTAACCCAGCAGTCCGGGATGCACGATGCGTGGGCGCGTGGGGCTGCCCAGCGCAAGATCGGCGATCTGCGCATAGCTGTTGCCTGCGTTGGCCACCTCGACGCCGTTGCGGCCATCGGGCAACTGCACCAGGCGGGCCTGCAGCTGCGGCGCAAGCTTGCCGGCGGCGGGCTGCACGAACACCGGTATCGAATAGCGCAGCACGAACTGCATGCCGTCGGCGCGGGTGGCCAGGTCGGGCACCTCGTCGACAATCAGCCTGTAGTACTGCTGTGCCGGCGGTGGCGTCCTGTCCGGACGCATCACCCGGACCAGCTGCTGCTGCCCGGCAGCCAGTTCCTGCATCGGCGGGGTGACCACCAGTTCATCGGTGGGCAACAGTTGCTCCTGGCCGTCCTGCTGCACCCAGCGGAACACCCGAACCTGCAGCTTCACCGGCGAGGTGCCACTGTTGGTCAGCCAAAGCTCGCCGGCACGCTGGCGCGCTTCCAGCTGCAGGCTGGTCGGGGCGACCTGCAGGCTGGTGGCTTCGACCGGGGCGGCGAATACCAGGCTCAGGACGAGCAGCGCCACGCCGGTGGCGCGCCACGGGCGGGGTCCGGCCATGCGGGCGTGCTCCATCAATAGGTGATCGTGGCGGTAACCGTATCCAGGTAGTTGCCGGTCGCCGGGTTGTTGGTGCTCAGGTTCAGGATCTGGCCGTAGACGATGTAGGGCACGGCCAGGCCGGTGCCGATGCCAGCCTGGGTGTTGGTGCCGGAGGTGGCACCCCAGACCAGGGTGTGCGCGGCGTCCTGGTAGAGCTGGTAGCCGACGTAGTTGTTGGCGGTCACCGCGGCGTTGGTGTTCTTCATCCGGCGAGTGGTGACGTCATTGGCGGTGCTGGCATTGGCACCCGCATTCAGTGAAATCGTGTACGGGGTCAGTGCCGAGCACTGGGCGGTCACCGTGCCCTGGCCCAGGGTGGGGGTCGCGGTGGTCGAGGCCGCCGTGCCGAAGTCAACGTTGGTGGCGGCAGCAGCCGTGATCGTGCAGGCCTTGGTCACCACCAGGGTGACATTGAAGGTGGTGGTGTCTGCGGCCAGGGCCGGGCCGGACAGCAGGACCCCGGCCAGGGCCCAGGCAAGCGGGGAACGAAGCGCGGATCGCATGGACAACCTCCCTGACCCGAAGGTCCGTTGAACAAGGCGAAGGCGGCACGTTCGGCACCGCTTCGGCGACGGTGACCCCAGCTTAGGAGGCGTAAGTGTCTGTATTCCGTGATAAACAGGGAGACGAAAGGGGGGCGGCGATCACGCTTTCACTTTCCTTGCCGGAACCGTGCATGGCCCGGATCGCCAGTTGGGTGGCGTTCGTTCAGATTGTGGCCGGATCGGCGATAATGGGGGCCATGAGCGTGAATCTGAAAACCCCGCAGGAAATCGAGATGATGCGAATCGCCGGCCGCATGGCCAGCGAAGTGCTCGACATCGTCACCCCCCACGTCAAGCCCGGTGTCACCACCGAGGAACTGGACCGCATCTGCCACGACCACATCGTGAACGTGCAGGGCGCCGTTCCGGCCAACGTCGGCTACCGCGGCTTCCCGAAGACCGTGTGCACCTCGGTCAACAACGTCATCTGCCATGGCATCCCCAGCGAAGGGAAGGTGCTCAAGGATGGCGACATCATCAACATCGACGTCACCGTCATCAAGGATGGCTGGCACGGCGACACCAGCCGCATGTACTTCGTCGGCACCCCGTCGGTGATGGCCCGCCGCCTGGTGGAAACCACCTACGAAGCCATGTGGCGCGGCATCCGCGCGGTGCGTCCGGGCGCGACCCTGGGCGACATCGGCCATGCCATCCAGAGCTATGCCGAAGGCGAGCGTTTCAGCGTGGTGCGCGAGTACTGCGGCCACGGCATCGGCAAGGTCTACCACGATGAGCCGCAGGTGGTGCATTACGGCCGTCCGGGCCAGGGCCTGGTGCTGCAGCCTGGCATGACCTTCACCATCGAGCCGATGATCAACGAGGGCACCCGCTACAACAAGGTGCTGCCGGATGGCTGGACCGTGGTGACCAAGGACCGCAAGCTGTCGGCACAGTGGGAGCACATGATCGCGGTCACCGAGACCGGCGTGGACGTGCTGACCCTGTCGCCGGGCGAGTCGCAGGTCTCCTGACGATGCTGCCGGCGAGTTCGCTGCTGGACACGCCGGCCGCGTCGCTCAACGACCCGGACTGGGCTGCTGCCGCGCGCCAGGCGCTGCAGCAGGCCGACGCGCGCCTGTACCGCCGCTTCGACCAGGGCGACAACATCGAGCGCCTGCTGGCACTGCGCGCGCGCGCTGCCGACCATCTGATCCGCCTGGCCTGGCAGCGCTGCCTGCCGGCCGACAGTGGCCTTTCACTGTTCGCGGTGGGTGGGTACGGACGCGGTGAACTGTTCCCGCGTTCGGACATCGACCTGCTGGTGTTCGGCGATCCGCCGGCACAGCTGGCCCATGAGGCGGCGCTGGCGCGCCTGTTCGCGCTGCTGTGGGACTGCGGATTGGCCGTCAGCCATGCGGTGCGTTCTTCATCGCAGTGCCGCGAGGCGGCAGCGGACCAGACCGTGCTGACCGCGCTGATCGAGGCGCGCCCGATCCTGGCCGATGATGTGGCGCGCCGCGCGCTGCGCGAGGCCGTCGACGATCGTGAACTGTGGCCGGCGCGCACCTTCTTCCTGGCCAAGCTGGAAGAGCTGCGCAACCGACACCAGCGCTTCGGCGACACCGCCGACAACCTGGAGCCGGATCTGAAGGATGGCCCCGGTGGGCTGCGCGATCTCAACACGCTGGGCTGGATGGCACTGCGTGCCTTCGGCGTGC
Source organism: Stenotrophomonas maltophilia group sp. Smal13 (assembly GCF_030236855.1). NCBI lineage: Bacteria > Pseudomonadati > Pseudomonadota > Gammaproteobacteria > Lysobacterales > Lysobacteraceae > Stenotrophomonas > Stenotrophomonas maltophilia group sp. Smal13. The sequence goes on along the minus strand of NZ_JASJSQ010000020.1, from coordinate 6,670 downwards.
GTGACCTGGAGGCGCTGGTCGGGCTCGGCCATCTGGGCGCAGACGAAGCCGCAGCACTGAAGCGCGAACGTGCGGTGCTGGCGCGGCTGCGCTTTGGCCTGCATCTGGTCGCGCGTCGCCCGGAAGAGCGCCTGCGTTTTGATTACCAGAAGACCCTGGCGGCACGCCTGGGCTTTGAAGACGATGCCGAGAATCTCGGTGTCGAGAAGATGATGCAGGGGTTCTACCGTGCTGCACTGGTGGTGCGCCGGATCAGCGACCGCCTGTTGCAGCGCTTCGAGGAGCAGTTCGACGGCGAGGCGCAGCCGGAGCCGTTGACCGTGGGTTTTTCCCTGCGCCGTGGTTACCTGGCGGCCAACGAAGCCGACTGGCCGCGCGGCGACATCGGCCAGGTGTTCGCGCTGTTCGCCAGCTGGGCCAACAATCCGCAGGTGCGCGGCCTGCATTCGCTGACCGCGCGTGCGCTGGCCGAAGCGCTGCCACTGCTGCCGGCCTACGACCAGGCTGATGCCGATGCACGCGAGCAGTTCCTGGCGCTGCTGCGCGGCCAGCGCCCGGTCGATACGCTCTCGCGCATGGCGCGGCTGGGCGTGCTTGGCCAGTGGATTCCCGCGTTCGCCCAGGTCAGCGGGCGCATGCAGTTCGACCTGTTCCATGTCTACACCGTCGACCAGCACACGCTGATGGTCCTGCGCAACATCGGCCTGTTTGCCAGCAGCCGTGCCGACGAGCGCTTCTCGATCGCGCACGAAGTGTGGCCGCGCCTGCGCAAGCCCGAGCTGCTGCTGCTGGCCGGCCTGTTCCATGATATCGCCAAGGGCCGTGGCGGCGACCACTCGGAACTGGGCGCGGTGGACGCGCGCGCGTTCTGCCAGGCGCACGCGCTGAGCACGTCCGATACCGAACTGGTGGCGTGGCTGGTCGAACAGCACCTGCGCATGTCGGTGACCGCGCAGAAGCAGGACATCGCCGATCCGGAAGTGATCCATCGCTTCGCCACCCTGGTCGGCAGCCGCGACCGCCTGGACTACCTGTACCTGCTGACCTGCGCCGACATCGCCGGCACCAGCCCCAAGCTGTGGAATGCATGGAAGGACCGCCTGCTGGCCGACCTGTACTTCGCCACCCGGCGCGCGCTGCGCGAGGGGCTGGAACACCCGGTGCCGGCGGCCGAGCGCGTGGCCGAAGCGCGTGACAGCGTACGCGCGCTGGTGCGCGAGCGGGGTTACGACGATGCCACCATCGATCGCCAGTTCGCGGTGATGCCCGACGAAGGCTTCATCCGCCTGCGCCCGGAGCAGCTGGCCTGGCAGGCTGCCGCGCTGGTGCCGGTGAAGCAGGGCCAGGCGCTGGTGAAGGTACGCCGGATCAGTGTCGACGATCCCGCGCTGGAAGTCTTCGTGCATTCGCCGGACCGCGACGGCCTGTTCGCAGCGATCGTGATGACGCTGGACCGCAAGGGCTACGGCATCCACCGCGCACGCGTGCTGGACGGTCCGGCCGATACCATCTTCGATACCTTCGAAGTGAACCCGGCCGATACCTTCGCCGATGGCAGCAGTGCCAACCTGGAAGCGGCGCTGCGCGACGCACTCAGTGGTGACCTGTCGCGCCTGCGGCCGTCACGCCGGGTGGTGCCACGGCAGCTGCGGCACTTCCGCTTCGCCCCGCGCATCGAATTCCGCGATGAGCCGGGCGCAACCCGTTTCGCCCTGGTCGCCCCCGACCGCCCCGGCCTGCTGGCCGATGTGGCGTTCGTGCTGCGCAATCAGGGCCTGCGCGTGCATGATGCGCGCATTGCCACGTTCGGCGAACGCGCCGAAGACACCTTCGTGATCAGTGACGAACACGACCTCCCCCTGACTGAACCTGCCCGGCAGCAGCTGCATGACGCGATGCTGGCCTGCCTGGACCCTGATCGAAACGCCGGAGACCCCGCCTGATGGCCACCAAGCCCGCCAAGAAGACCGCCGCGACCCCCAAGAGCGCAGCGGCCCGGAAACCTGCTGCTGCCGCACCGGCCGCGAAGAAGACCCCAGCGCCGAAGAAGGCCGCTGCGGTGACGGCCCCGGCGAAGAAAGCGGCTGCGGTGAAGCGTGCTGTGAAGAAGCCGGCGCCGGCCAAGAGTGCCGAAGCGGTCCGCGCCGAAACCATCGCCCGCAAGTCGCTGCGCAAGCCGTCGGCCCCGGGCGTGGAAGAGCTGAAGTTCGGCATCGAGAGTGCCTTCGAGCGCCGCGCTACCTTGACCCTGCACGAGCTGGAAGGCTCGACCAAGCCGCTGGTCAACCGCGTGATTGACGGCCTGGAGAGCGGTGAGTTCCGTGTTGCCGAGCCGGACGGCCAGGGTGGCTGGAAGGTCAACGAGTGGCTGAAGAAGGCCGTGCTGTTGTACTTCCGTGTCAATGACATGGCCGTGGTCGACGCCCGTCCGGCGCCGTTCTGGGACAAGGTCGAATCGCGCTTCGCCGGCTATGACGAGGCGAAGTTCCGCCGTGGTGGCGTGCGCGTGGTGCCGGGCGCGATCGCCCGCCGCGGCACCTACTTCGGCAAGGACGTGGTGCTGATGCCGAGCTTCACCAACATCGGCGCCTACGTCGGCGAAGGCACCATGGTCGATACCTGGGCCACCGTCGGCTCTTGCGCGCAGATCGGCCAGCACTGCCATCTGTCCGGCGGCGCCGGTATCGGCGGCGTGCTGGAACCGCTGCAGGCCAGCCCGACCATCATCGAGGACCACTGCTTCATCGGTGCGCGCTCGGAAGTGGTGGAAGGCGTGGTGGTCGGCCACCATAGCGTGATCGGCATGGGCGTGTTCCTCAGCCAGAGCACCCGCATCTACAACCGTGCCACCGGCGAAATCACCTACGGTTACATCCCGCCGTACAGCGTGGTGGTGTCAGGCTCGCTGCCGAGCAAGGACGGTACCCACTCGCTGTACTGCGCGGTGATCGTCAAGCAGGTTGATGCCAAGACCCGCAGCAAGACCAGCGTCAACGACCTGCTGCGCGGCCTGGCCGACTGAAGGTGACTGCGCCGGAGGATCTGGCGCAGTCCGCGATCTACCGGCATCCGTCCGACACCCTGGTCGGGCGGATGCTGCCGCGCCTGCTGCACGCCCCGCGCTGGACCCGGCTGCGCCGCGCGCTGTCGCGGCGCTGGCCGATGCCGGCGCTGGTCAGTGACGTGCGCGATGTGGTCTACGTGAGCTGGTGGGTCGACGTGCGTCACGCACCGATGCCACCACCAGGCCATCACTACGTGGTCCATGCCGGACGCACGCCTTACACCATCCTCAGCTACCGTCACGGCCACTTCGGGCCCGCGCTGGCTGGGCCGCTGCGTTCCCTGATGCCGTCGCCACGGCAGAGCAACTGGCGCTGGTACCTGCGTCGTGACGACGATCCGGACGGGACGCCGGTGGTGCTGTTTGATCGCAACGTGATGGACCAGCTGGCCTTCGTCGCCGGCGCGCGCGTTTTCAGCGATGCCATGCAGCCGCATCTGTCCGCGCGCTTCGAGCATGTGGTGCGCACCGATGGCGATGGGCACACCCTGATCGAAGGTGGGCAGGGCAGTGCGCCGAGGTTGCACCTGCAGTGGCAGGCCGCTGCAGGCTGGGAGGATGTGGCGGCGTGGGCGGCGGCCTTCGGCAACCATCAGGCCCTGCTGCGTTTCCTCACCTGCCAGGACGAGGCCATCGCCCGTACCTGCGACGGCCGCTGGGCCAGCACCCGCATCGCGCTGCCGGTGGAGATCGACAGCCTGCAGCCCCTGCGCCTGATCGGTGAGCAGCAGTGTCCGCGGCTGCAGGCGATGGACTTGGCGCTGCAGGAAGGGCTGGCCTTCCGGCTGCCACGGGTGCCGTTCCGGGTCGTGTCCGAGCGCCTGTTGTGAGATTCTGGCCCTCTGTTTTCCAGCATCACAGATGGCCATGAGCACCACTGTCTACGGTTTGAAGAACTGCGATACCTGCAAGAAGGCGACCAAGTGGCTGGACCGCTTCGGCGTGCCTTACACCTTCGTCGATTACCGCGAGAACAAGCCGAGCCCGGAAACGCTGCTGGCATGGGCGGCGCAGCTGGGTGGCCTGGCCGCGATGGTCAACAAGTCCTCCACCACCTGGCGGCAGCTGCCGGACAACCGCAAGGCCGCCGACTCCGAGGCCGAATGGAAGCTGCTGCTACGCGAGTACCCGCAGCTGATCAAGCGCCCGCTGGTGGTCACCGCCGACGGCGCGGTCAGCCAGGGTTTCAGTGACAACGGCTTCAAGGCCCGCTTCGGCGTGGGTGACGCATGAGCGCGGTCCTCGACCTGACCTGCGAACTGATCGCACGACCCTCGGTGACGCCGGATGATGCTGGCTGCCAGACACTGCTGGCGGCACGCCTGAAGCAGGCCGGGTTCCAGTGCGATCACCTGCGCCTGGGCGAGGTCGACAACCTGTGGGCGACCCATGGCCAAGGCGCGCCGGTGCTGGTGCTGCTGGGCCACACCGACGTGGTGCCGACGGGCCCGCGCGAGGCCTGGGCCAGCGACCCGTTCACGCCGCAGATCCGTGACGGCGTGCTGTACGGCCGTGGCACTGCCGACATGAAGGGCAGCGTGGCGGCGTTCGTGGTGGCGGCCGAGCAGTTCGTGGCCGCACATCCTAATCACCCCGGCACGCTGGCGGTGCTGTTGACCAGCGACGAGGAAGGCGATGCCATCGATGGCGTGCGCCACGTCGCACGGCTGTTCGCCGAGCGCGGCCAGCGCATCGACTGGTGCATCACCGGCGAGCCGTCGTCGACCGCGACGCTGGGTGACCTGCTGCGCGTGGGTCGTCGTGGCAGCCTGTCGGCCAGGCTGCGCGTGCAGGGCGTGCAGGGCCATGTGGCGTATCCGGAGAAGGCACGCAACCCGATCCACCAGGCGGCGTCGGCCCTGGCCGAGCTGAGTGCACGGCGCTGGGACGACGGCTACGAGAGTTTCCCGCCGACCAGCCTGCAGATCTCCAACATCCATGCCGGCACCGGTGCCAACAACGTGATTCCTGGCGAGCTGGAGGTGGATTTCAACATCCGCTACAACCCGCACTGGGATGCACCGAAGCTGGAAGCGGAGATCACCGCATTGCTGGACCGCCATGGCCTGCAGTACACGCTGAAGTGGCACCGCAGCGGCGAGCCGTTCTACACCCCGGAAGGCACACTGCGCGCCACCGCGCGTGCGGTGCTGGCCGAGCACATCGGCCGTGCGCCGGAAGAAAGCACCGGCGGCGGCACGTCAGATGCACGCTTCATCGCACCACTGGGTGCACAGTGCATCGAAGTGGGGCCGGTCAACGCCAGCATCCACCAGGTGGATGAGAACGTACGCGTGGACGATCTGGAAGCGTTGCCGGGGCTGTACCAGCGCCTGGTGGAACGGCTGCTGGTGGGAACCCGATGACGGAATGAATTCCGCGAGGGTGGGTGCCGACCGTTGGTCGGCACGCCTCCCGCCGGGGCCGCTTCTCTACTCGGAAAAGATGAAGAACGGCGGCTCGACCGCTTTCTTCCAGTAACTTGGCGCGGCCATGTAGAAGTGTTGCGCCTCGGCTCTGGCGAACCAGCGCGCCGCCGCGTCGGTGTCTTTCTCCACACCCGGCGCACTGCGGCCCAGCAGCAGACCGGCGAAGTACTGGCCGAACACATTGCCCTTCTCACCGGCGCGCTGGTACAGCTGCAGCGCACGCGCCGGATCGCGCGGCAGTCCCATGCCTTTCTCCAGCAGCGCGCCCAGGTCGACCTGCGCTTCGGCGTCGCCGTGCTCGGCACGACGCTGGATCTGCGCCACCAGCGGATGCACGGTGTCACCCTGTGCGGCCACCGCATCCGGCAGTCGCGACGACGAACTCGGGTAGCGCTCGTAGATCATTCCGCGCAGGTCCCAGCGCAGCGCCTGCTGCGCGTCGCCTCGCTGGCGGTAGGCCTTGGCGAGCCCGTAGAACGCATAGGGATTGCCGTGGTTGGCAGCCGCCAGATACGCGCGTTCGCCACGTCGCCAGGACGCGCGCAGGACAGGTGCCGGGTTGATGTGGGGGCTGTCGGCATGCTGCAGCGTACCGGAGGTCCAGATCCGTCCCAGTGCTTCTTCCGCTTTGGAGTTGCGGAAGGTCCAGGGCGTGATCGCGGCAGCACGCTCGTAGTAGGTAACGGCGCGCGGATCGTTGAATCGTTCGAAGGCCTGCGCAGTGTCCCAGGCTCCGTCGAAGCTGCCGTCGGTGCCGCGTTGCTCCAGTGCCTGCTGCTGCGCCAGCGGCAGCGTGGAGGGCGGAGGCAGGGTCTGGCAGGCGGCCAGGCCCAGGCAGAGCAGGGCGGCCAGCGCCGCGTTGCGTCCAGTGCGGTGTTGCATTTCCATTACACGTTTCACGGCGGGCCATTATGCGCGCCGGGGAGTGGTTGCCAACGCAACGGTTGCGCCGTGCCGGAAACCGGGGTAGGGTCGATGCCATGTCGATCCGCCTGGCCACCGCCGTCAATAACAACAACCGCAATAATCTGCGCGCGAATAATCGTGCGCGGCCGATGCGGGACTGCGCCCTGGGTAGATAGACAGCAACACACGCCCGGACACCAGAAAACCCGCATCAGCCGATGCGGGTTTTGTTGTGCCCGGGCGCAGCCCCACCCGGGCCTGGATGGCCGGT
>NZ_JASJSQ010000001.1:155453-259979 GCF_030236855.1 Stenotrophomonas maltophilia group sp. Smal13 | reverse complement strand
CGCTCTGGTAGGTGCCAACCTTGGTTGGCACGAAACCCACAGCGCCGACCAAGGTCGGCATCTACCAACGGCGATTGCCGGCCAGCGGCCGGCACTACCCCTGCAACAACCGACGCATCGCTCTGGTAGGTGCCAACCTTGGTTGGCACGAAACCCGCGGCGCCGGCCAGTGGCCGGCACTACCGGTGATGCTCAGCGCTTGTACTTCGGCACGAACACCTTGTTCACCGCATCGGCCAGCTGGTCCGGCGGCAGCAGGCCCTGGTCGAGCAGGAAGTTGTTGAACGCCAGGCGGTCGAACTTCGCGCCCAGTGCCAGCTCGGTCTGCATGCGCAGTTCGAGGATGCGGGTGTAGCCGTAGAAATAGCTGCCGGCCTGGCCCGGCATACGCACCATGTAGCGATCCAGTTCCTGGGTGGCCATCGCCTTGGACAGGCCGACCTGCTCCATCAGCACTCGCTCGCCGTTGGCGCGGTCGGTCAGGCCGAGGTTGAGCATCGGGTCGAGCATCGCGCGTGCGGCGCGCAGCAGGCGGAACTGCAGGGCGATCATCTGCCCGTCCAGCGGCTCGTACGGCACCATCTCGGCTTCCGCATACAGCGCCCAGCCTTCCACGTTCACCGAATTGAACGCGAACATCGTGCGTGCCAGCGAGACACCACGCTCGACCATCGCGGTGAACTGCAGCTCGTGGCCGGGGCGGCCTTCATGCGCGCTCAGCGTCCACGCCGCCGCACCGAAATTGAAGTCGTCGTACTGCGCGCCCGGGCCCGCCGCCGGGTTGCCCAGCGGCAGCACGAAGGTGCCCTGCTGCCCGGTGTTGTTGACCAGCGGCGCCGGCAGGAAGTGCGGCGCCGGGCTTGCGGCGCTCTCGGCGGCCGAACCCAGTCGCATCTGCATGGCACGCTTGGGCACGTCGACGATGGCGTGCTCGCGGATCAGCGGATCAATCGCGTCGATCACCTTGCGGTAGTGGCCTTCCAGTTGATCGTCGGCAATCTTGTCGGCCTTCAGCGCGCGGATCACCGCCACCGGATCGCTCGGGTCGGCCACCTTCAGGCCCTTGTCCTTCGCCACCAGCGGCGCCAGCTGCTGCATCGCCGAGCGGGTTTCCATGAACTCCAGCTGCGCGCGCTGCATCAACAGCTTCGGGTCGATGTCGATGCCGACCTGCTTGAGCTGGTAGGCGTACAGCGGCGCCGGCAGGCGTGCGTCGGCACGTGCCTTCGGCAGCACGGTCGTGCGCGTCCAGGCGGCGTAGTCCTTCATCTGCCCGGCCAGCGCCTTCATTGCTTCATCGGCACCGGCGATCTGGTACTTCTTCAGCAGCGACTCGATACCGGTGATGTAGGTCTCGACGTTGTCCAGCGACTGCTGCACTTCGATCTTTGTCGGCTGCAGCAGGCTGCTGTCCTTCAAGCGCTCTTCATAGCGCTGGCGCGCCAGCGTTGTGAACGCGGTGCCGCCCGGCTGCAGGCCGGCGTAGGCCTTGAGGCGGTCGAGCGCCTTGGCCCGGCGCTCGGCCGGCACCTGGTCGGACAGCAGCAGGTTGAGGCCGCTGAACACCGTCTGCGGCGCATCGCTCCACGGCAACAGGTACTTCTCGTTGAGCTCGCTGCCTTCGATGTTCTGGCTGGCGGCGTGGATCATGATCTCCAGGTCCTGGCGGACATTGGGATCCTTCTCGGTGGCCAGCTTCGCCTTCAGTTCGTCGCGGGCCTTGGCCATCGCGGCGCGGTAGCGCTTGCCGTTGTCCGGGCCGAGGTCGGCCACCTTGTCGTCGTAGCCTGGAACGCCGAAGAAGCCGGTTTCCTCCGGCTGGAACGGACCCTGTGCATCAAGCAGGATCTGCGCCAGTGCATTGCTGCGGGCGACCCAGGCAGGGCTGGCGGGAGTCGCGGCCTTGGCAGCCGGCGCGGCCAGGGCCGGCGGTGCGGACAGCAACGGGGCGGCAGTCAGGGCCAGGGCAACAGCGAGCGCAATCGGCTTCATGGGACACTCCAGCAAAGGGTTGCCCGCAACTTACGCGCTCACGGCGATGGCGACAATCGGCTGGAGGTCACGGCGCGGCTGATGGGTAGAGTCGACTGTCAGTCGACTATCGCGCGCAGCGCGGGGTTTTCAGGCGTCTTGTGGAGAGCAGTCGACTAACAGTCGACTCTACATGGCCGCCCTTACCCGGCCGCGCGACCTGCGGTCACAGCGCGGCGGTCAGCGGGCATTCGCCACGCTCACGGCAGGCCTGCAGCTCGCACTCCCCCGCAGCCTCGTCGTCATCCAGTGCAGTCAGGTCGAAGGTCTGCTTGTCTTCGGCCAGTACATACATCACCGGGTAATCCCAGACTTCATCGCGACGGCTGCCCTGCACGAACAGCCGGCCGTGCGCATGCGGTCCTTCCAGCGCAACGGTCAGGCCGACGTCGCGCTGGCCGTTCATCGCGGTCTGCATGCTGCCCAGCGGCATCGATTCGATATGCAGCGGCTCGCCAAAGGCTTCCACCAGTTCGATGCTGCAGCCCGCGCGGCGCAACGCTTCGCGCATCGGCGGGCTCTCGCGTGCCGCCTCGCTCCAGCGCAGCACGCTCCAGGTCACCACGCCACCGGCGCCGCCCAGCACCAGCACCACCGTCAACGGCATCGCCCAGCGCCAATGACGGCACCACCAACCGGCGGACGTCTGTCGATGGGCGGGAATCGGTGGTGGCAGGGTCATCGGCGGGCTCCTTCCCGGCTGTGGATCAGGGTTTCAGGCAGCGTCCCAGGAAGGCTTCGGCCACGCGGTAGCGATGCAGGGCATCGGCGCCGGACAGGCCATGCTTGGCACCCGGGTAGGTCATCAGCTCGAACGGCTGTGCACGCTTCTGCAACGCGCTCATCAGGCTGGTCGAATTGGTGAACAAGACGTTGTCGTCGGCCATGCCGTGGATCAGCAGCAGCGGCGAACGCAGGCCGTCGATATGGGTCAGCACGCGCGCTTCGCGGTACCCCGCTTCGTTGCGCGCCGGCAGGTCCATGTAGCGTTCGGTGTAGTGGCTGTCGTACAGGCCCCAATCGGTCACCGGCGCACCGGCCACGCCACAGGCGTACTGGTTCGAGGCCTTGGCCAGCAGCATCAGGGTCATGTAGCCACCGTTGGACCAGCCCTGCACGCCGATGCGCGCCGGGTCCACCCACGATTGCTGCTTCAGCCAGGTCACGCCGCGCAGCTGGTCGGTCACTTCCACCGTGCCCTGCTTGCCATACAGCGCGCCACCGAAGTCACGGCCACGGCGCGGGGTACCGCGGTTGTCCAGCGAGAACACCACATAGCCCTGCTGGGCCAGGTACTGGTTGAACAGGTGATCACCGCGGCCGGGCCAGCTGTCGGTGACGGTCTGGCTGGCCGGGCCGCCATACACGTACACCGCCACCGGGTAGCGCTTGGACGGATCGAAGCCGGCCGGCTTGATCAGGCTGTAGTTGAGCGGGGTCTTGCCGTCGGCCGCGGTCAGCGTGCCGAACTCGATCGGGCGCTGTGCATCGCGGTAACGCGCATACGGATGCTTCGGGTCCGCCAGATCGTTCTCGAGCAGGGTGGCGATCTTCTCGCCATTGGCGCGGAACAGTTCGATCTGCGGCGGCGTGGTGCTGTTGGACCAGCTGTCGACATAGACGCTGGCATTGCGGGCGAAGCTGGCGCTGTGCATGCCCGGTGCCTTGGACAGGCGCTGCGGCTCACCGCCCTGCAGCGACACCGCGTAGATCTGGCTTTCGCGCGAGGTCTCGATGCCGGCGCGGAAGTAGGCCTTGCCAGCCTTCTCATCGACCGCCAGCAGTTCGTCCACCGGCCAGTTGCCGTGGGTCAACGCGGTGGCCTTGCCCTTGCTGTCGATGCGGTACAGATGCTGGAAACCGGTGCGCTCGGACGACCACAGCACGCTGCCGTCGTCGAGGAAACGCAGGCTGTTGTGCAGCGGCACCCAGGTCGGGCTGGTTTCGTGCGCGAGCACGCGCTGGCGGTTGGAATCGAGTGCCACTTCCACCAGGTCCAGCTGCTTCTGGTCACGCGACTGGCGCTGGAAGCTCAGGTGCTGCGCATCGCGCCAATCGACACGAGCCAGATAGATGTCCTGTTCCTTGCCGAGGTCGACCCAGCGCGGCTGCGCATCGGCGGCCGGTGCGATCACGCCCAGCTGCACGCGCACGTTGGCGTCGCCGGCGGCCGGGTAACGCTGCTCGATCACGTCGGTGCGGTCGGCGTAGACCTCGTAGCGCTTCTGCACCGGCACCGGTGCTTCATCGATGCGCGCGAAGGCGATGGCCGAATCATCCGGCGCCCACCAGTAGCCGGTGTGGCGGTCCATTTCCTCGTCGGCGACGAACTCGGCCACGCCGTTGCCGATGGTGGTGCTGCCGTCGCGGGTGAGCTGCAGCTGCTTGCCGCTGGCCAGGTCGATCACCCACAGGTTGCGGCCACGGATGAAGCTGACGAAACCGCCCTTGGGCGACAGCTTGGCGTCGGTAGCGAAGCCCTCGCCGTGGGTCAGCTGGCGCACTGCGGCCTGGCCCTGCTGCTTGAGGTCGTACAGGTACAGCTCGCCGCCCAACGGGAACAGCAGGCGCTGCGCGTCCGGCGACCACTGGTAATCGACGATACCGGTCATCGCGGCGATGCGCTGGCGCTCGCGGCGGGCCTTTTCCTCATCGCTGAGGGTCTCGGTGCCGGGCAGCACCACCTTCGAATCCACCAGCAGGCGGGTCTGGCCGCTGCCGATGTCATAGGTCCACAGGTCCAGCTGGTTGCGGTCGCTGTCCTTGCCGCGCAGGAAGCTGACCTGCGAACCATCGGGGGCGACCTTCGGCTTCATCAGGGTCGGGCCGGAAAGCGGCAGCGGGCCGGTGATGGCTTCCAGGGTCAGCTTTTCAGCGTGGGCGGCGGTACTGGTGGCGAGCATGAGGGCGAGCGAAGCGAACAGGTGGCGCATGGAGGATCCCGGCAAACGGCAGGTCCGCCACCGCGATGGACGCGGGGCGGTCAGCCTCCATCCTAACCAAGCCGGTGCGGGAAGGCAGCATGACCTTCTGCCCATGAGGCGTGCCGACCAACGGTCGGCACCCACCGTTCCGGGTCAACGCTGGCCGAACAGGTGCTTGCGCTCTTCGTCGCTGAGCGGCTTGCCGGCGTTGGGGTTCACCTGCTGGCGCAGGGCATAGGCGCGCTGGGTGGCCGGGCGTGCAGCAATCGCTTCGTGCCAGCGCGTGAGGTTCGGGAACGCGGCGAAATCCACCGGCAGCTTGTCGTAGGCACCGATCCACGGGTAGCTGGCCATGTCGGCAATGGTGTACGCGTCGCCAGCCAGGAAGGCGTGCTGGGCCAGGCGCTTGTCCATCACCCCGTGCAGGCGGCGCACTTCGTTGTCGTAGCGCTCGATCGCGTAGGGGATCTTTTCCGGCGCATACACGTTGAAGTGGCCCATCTGGCCGCTCATCGGGCCCAGGCCGGCCATCTGCCAGAACAGCCACTCCAGAGTGGTGACGCGGCCGCGCGGGTCGCTGGGCAGGAACTGGCCGGTCTTCTCGGCCAGGTACAGCAGGATCGCACCGGACTCGAACACGCTCTGCGGGGCGCCGCCATCGGCCGGGGCGTGGTCGACAATCGCAGGCATCTTGTTGTTGGGCGAGATCGCAAGGAATTCCGGCTTGAACTGGTCGCCCGAGCCGATGTTGACCGGATGGATGCGGTACTCCAGGCCGGCTTCTTCCAGCAACAGGGTCACTTTGTGGCCGTTCGGGGTGGGCCAGTAATACAGGTCGATCATGGCGGCGGCTCGGGGTGCGGAAAGGAACCTGAAGTCTAGTGCGAGAGTTGGGTTGGCACCGTCACGACGGGCCGGTAACCTCGCGGCTCCCCCGAAACGCACTGTCCTGCATGAGCCACAGTCCTCGCCCCCTGTCCCCGTTGTCCTCGCTGATCTTCGCCTCGCGCTGGCTGCAGCTGCCGCTGTATCTGGGCCTGATCCTTGCCCAGTGCGTCTACGTGTTCCTGTTCGGCAAGGAACTGTGGCACCTGCTGTCCCACTCGGTCTCGATGGGCGAACAGCAGATCATGCTGATCGTGCTGGGCCTGATCGACGTGGTGATGATCTCCAACCTGCTGGTGATGGTGATCGTCGGTGGCTACGAGACCTTCGTCTCGCGCCTGCGCCTGGAAGGCCACCCGGACCAGCCGGAATGGCTGAGCCACGTCAACGCCAGCGTGCTGAAGGTGAAGCTGGCAATGGCGATCATCGGCATCTCCTCGATCCACCTGCTGAAGACCTTCATCGCCACCAGCGCGCTGAAGGGACTGCCGCTGTGCAAGCCGGAACAATGGGCAGCAGCAGTGTCGTCGGCTTCGACCAGCTTCTACAACGCTGGTGTCGATACCTGCACGACCATGACCCAGGAAGGTGTGCTGTGGCAGACCATCATCCACTGCGTGTTCATCCTGTCGGCGATCGGTATTGCCTGGACCGACAAGCTGATGTCCAACAGCCACAGCAAGTCGCACGACCACTGATGCGGCAACCGGCAGCGGTCCTTCGCCGCTGCCCCATCCTGGCCCCTGCCCCTTGTACGCGGCGGTGGCCGGGATGCTAGATTGCACCCTCGCCGTTGCCGGCGGTGGCGTCGGGAAACGTCATCGTTCCGCGCCCGGACCACAGGTCCCGGCCATGCGTATCAATGATTTACGTCACGTCGTCTTCTAGAGGGGAGCAGGATGTCGCACGTCTCAACGATCACCGCCGCGCGCCGGTGGCTGCCGGTTGCTTTGGCACTGGCGCTGGCCGCCTGCTCGGGAAAGGAAGAATCTGCAGCACCGGCCCCGGCCGCCGCACCCGCCGCCGCTGCACCAGCCGCACCGGTGGTCGCCGCCAAGGTGCAGTCCATGGGCACCGAACAGCTGCGTGAATCGGCCAGCCAGGCACTGCGCGAGAACCGCATGTACGCGCCGGCCGGCGACAACGCCATCGAGTACTACCTCGCCCTGCGCGACAAGACACCGGACGACGCGTCGGTGAAGAGCGCGCTGACCGACCTGCTGCCCTACACCCTGATCGCCGCCGAGCAGCACCTGGGCCGCGAGGACTACACCGAGGCGCAGCGCCTGGTGGCACTGATCGAGAAGGTGGACGCCTCCGCTCCCGCCCTGCCGCGCCTGAAGGAAGGCCTGGCCAAGGGCGTGGAAAATGCGGCCAAGCGCACCGAGACCGAAGCCGAGAAGGCCAAGAAGGACGCCGAAGACCGGACCAAGCAGCAGGCCGAACAGCAGCGCCTGACCGAGCAGCGCGCCAAGGAAGCCGATGCGGCCAAGCAGATTGCCGCGCAGCAGGATGCCGCACGCCGCGACAACGAGCGCCAGGAGGCGGAGCGCCAGGCCGCGGCCCGTCGCGATGCCGAACAGAAACAGCAGCAGGCCGCCGCCCAACAGGCCAGCGCCGCACGCCAGGCAGCCGCCGCGGCAGCTCCCACCCTCCGCCCGGTCAGCACGCCGGCGCCGCGCTATCCGGCCGAGGCACTGCGTTCGGGAACGTCGGGCGAAGTGCTGGTGGAGATCACCGTCGGTACCGACGGCTCAGTGGTCAGCGCCCGCGTGCTGCGCGCGACGTCGGGACGGACCTTCGACCGCGAAGCCCTGAACGCGGTCAAGCGCTGGCGCTTCGAGCCGGTCAACGCGCCGGTCACCACCCGCCGCACCCTGGTGTTCGCACCGGGCGGCTGACCGCAAAAAAGGGGACGGAGGGGATTAAGTCGTTTCCGCCCCTTGATGACGCCAAGGCCCGGCATGTCCGGGCCTTGTCCGTTTCAGGCAGCGCCATCAATCAGGCGCTGCAACGCCGGATCGCGCGCAGCCAGCACCTGGAACAGGCCCAGCGCATGCAGGCCGGGCAGCAACGCACGCAGGTCGGCTTCGGCAGTGGCGCGGGTGGCATCATCGCTGGTGGGATCCTGCCAGGCACGGACGCTGGCCAGGAAAGCACCCACGCTGCCCTTGCGCACGGTGAGGCCGTTCACCTGCACCTCGTTCTGATGGTCGGGAAGAATGTCCTGTGGCTGCATGGGGAAGCCCTCCGTTGAAGTGGGCTCCAGTGTCGGGGCCCGGACGCGACGTTTCTGCCGTATAACTGCCAATCGATATGGCAGATCAGACAACCACCGCATTGATTGACCCGGCACTGGCCAATGCCGCCGACGGGCCTGCGTTGCTGGGGGCGCAGCTGCGCCTGCCGGGTCCGCGCCGCACGGCACGCCACCAGCACGCCCGCGGGCAGCTGCTGGGTGCACATCAGGGCCTGCTGCGGATCGAGGTGGGCGACCTGCACTGGCTGCTGCCGGCGGGTCATGTCGCCTGGATACCACCTTCGCTGCCCCACGCACTGGCCAGTACCAGTGCGTTCGACGGCTGGAGCCTGTACTTCAGCGCGCAGGCCTGCACCGACCTGCCTGCAGCCCCTCGCATCTTCCAGCCGGGGCCGCTGCTGCAGGCCGCGGTGATTCGGGCGCTGCAGTGGCCGCATGTTCCACTGGATGCCACACAGGCACGACTGGCCGGTGTGATCGCCGATGAGATTGCCGCCAGCAAGCCTCTGCCGCTTGCCCTGCCACAACCGCGTGACCGGCGACTGCAGAAACTTGCCGCCGCACTGGCGCGCGCACCGCACGACAACCGCAGCATCGAGGACTGGGCCGCCAGCAGCGGTCTGTCCAGCCGCAGCCTCGCCCGCCATTGGCTGGCCGAGACCGGCCTGTCGCCAAGCCAGTGGCGGCAACGCCTGCGGGTGCTGCTGGCACTGCCACGCCTGCTGTCCGGCGAGCCGGTGATCAGCGTCGCGCTGTCGATGGGCTACGACACACCCAGTGCCTTCATCGCCGTGTTCAAGCGCGAGATGGGGGTGACGCCTGCGCGGTATGGAAAAGGGGACGGAGGGGATTAAGTCGCTTCTGCCCTCCCCCACATCAACTCGCGGCATCGCCTGATGCCCTTCGCGGTCACGGAGGCGGCAGGCTGATGATTCCTTGAACCCCCTGAACTGCCATGCCTCGACAAGCACGCCTGATGTTGGCCGAACAGCCGTATCACGTAACCCAGCGCGGTGTGAACAAGGGGGCGATCTTCGTTGACGATATCGACCGCCAGCTGTTTCTGCACCTTTTGCACAGTGCCTTCCTGAAACATCAGGTCGCGCTGCATGCCTACGTATTGATGGGCAATCACGTCCATCTATTGGCCACACCCTCCACTCAGGCCGGCTTGGCCAACGCGATGCGGATGCAGGGCAACAACTATGTCCAGGCGTTCAATCAGCGGCATGAGCGCAGCGGACCACTCTGGCAGGGCCGCTTCCATTCTTCGATGGTGGACAGCGACGCCTATCTGCTCAGCGTTTATCGCTACATCGAACTCAATCCAGTTCGTGCAGGCATGACAGGCGCCCCGGAAGATCACCCATGGTCGAGCGTGCATGGAAACCTGCAGCGCCGCGATGATCCGATGCTGACAGAACACCCCGCCTTTCAGGCACTGGCCTCGACCAAGCGACAGCGAACGACGCTCTATGCGCAGTTCCTGCGGGACGTGAACGCGTCCGCCGACCTGCCGGCAATACGCGCGCACAGTGCCGGGCAGCATCCGTTGGGAAATGCAGCTTACCTGCGGATGGTGGAACAGACACTGGGCCGCCCCGTGGTGCTGCGCAAGCGGGGGCGCCCTCAGAAGAAGGGGGCGGAGGGTTAAAAACGACTTAATCCCCTCCGTCCCCTTTTTGCAGTCAGCCCGAGATCGCCAGACGCTCGTTGTGGTAACGGCGCACGGCGGCAAACCACAGCAGTGCGGCCAGGCCGAGGCTGGCACCGAGATAGATGGCCCAGACCGACGGCGTGATGGTCTCGTGGCGGATCACCTTCAACAGCATCTGGTTCTGCGACAGGAACGGCACGGCGTACTGCCACAGCTCGCTCTTCAGCGGATAGGCCACCAGCGCGTAGCCGGGCATCATCGGCAGCAGCATCAGCCAGGTCATGTGGCTCTGCGCTTCCTTCATGCTCTTGGCCGCGGCCGACAGGAAGGTCAGCAGCGAGGTGCCGATCATCAGCATCGGCAACATCACCAGCAGCATCTGCAGCATCGAACCGACGTTCATGTTGAACTGGCGGCCGATATTGCCGGGCGCGATCTGTGCGCTCACCTTGAACGCCACCAGGGTCAGCAGCAGCGATACGAATCCGACCACGCAGGCGGCGGCGATCTTGCCGCTGACGATCGCGCTGCGCGAGCCGGGCGTGGCCAGCAGCGGTTCCAGTGACTGCCGCTCGCGCTCGCCGGCGGTGGCATCCATCACCAGATAGGCGCCACCGATGAACGAGGTCAGCGTGAGCAGCACCGGCAGCAGCATCGACAGGATCATGCCGCGCTTGGCTTCGGCACTGGCCAGGTCCTGGCGTGCCACGTCCAGCGGCCGCGCCACCTGCGCGTCGATGCCACGCGCCATCAATCGCAGCGCGCCGACCTGACCGTTGTAGGTCGCCAGCGCCGCCTCCAGACGCGCACTGGGCACTTCAGCGGCACGGCGGGTACTGTCCTTGATCACCTCCACCAGCGCCGGCTTGCCATCGGCCCAGTCCTTGCCGAAGTCATCGCTGATGCGCAGCGCCACGTCGATCTCCTGGCTGCGGATGGCCTCGGCCAGGTCCTTCGGCGCCAGTGCGGTATTGAGCCCCTGCGCGGCGAGGAAGCGCACCAGGTTGGGGGCGTTGTCCGCACCGATGGTTGGAATCTGCAGCGGCTGTTCGATCTGGGTGCGCACCCGGCTCTCGGCCAGCTTGCCCATGCCCAGCAGCAGCACCGGGTACAGCAGCGGCCCGAACAGCAGGGTCAGCAGCAGTGTGCGGCGATCACGGGAAAGGTCGCGCAGTTCCTTGCGCATCACCGTCATCAGGGTCGACATCATGCTCATGCGTGCAGGCCCTCTTCGCTGCCGATCAGTTTCACGAACGCGTCTTCCAGGTTGGATTCGCCGGCTTGCGCACGCAGTTCATCGGCGCTGCCGGCCGCCATCACCGTGCCCTTGGCGATGATCACGATGTGATCGCACAGCGCGGCGACCTCCTGCATGATGTGGCTGGACAGGATCACGCAGCGCCCCTCTTCGCGCAGGCCCAGCAGGAATCGCCGCAGCGCGCGCGTGGTCATCACGTCCAGGCCGTTGGTGGGTTCATCAAGAATGACGTTGCGCGGGTCGTGCACCAGCGCGCGGGCAATCGCGGTCTTGGTGCGCTGGCCCTGCGAGAAGCCATCGGTCTGGCGGTCGAGGATGTCACCCATGTCCAGGGCATGCGACAGCACTTCGATGCGTTCGCGGATGCGCTCGGCCGACAGGCCATGCAGCTCGCCGAAGTAGGCGATGTTCTCGCGCGCGGTCAGGCGCTTGTAGACGCCACGCGCATCGGGCAACACGCCAAGGTGGCGGCGTACTTCCACCGGATTGCGTGCGGCATCGACACCATCGACGCTGATGCTGCCCTGGTCCGGGGTCATCAGCGTGTACAGCATGCGCATGGTGGTGGTCTTGCCGGCACCATTGGGGCCCAGCAGGCCGGTGATGCGGCCGTCCTCGGCGCGGAAGCCGACATTGGAGACCGCCTGGATGCGGCCGGTGCGGGTGTCGAAAGCCTTGTGCAGGTTGTCGGCGACGATCATGGTTCCCATCCGTTGAACGAGGTGAACGCCGGCACGTAGCTCAGCGTGTCCAGGCAGCCGGCATCCAGCGCCTTGGCATCGGTCTTGTCGATGAACTGGCCGAGCAGGCGCGGCATGCAGCCGGCACTCAGCGTGCCGTGGCCCTGGCCGCGGGCGACCAGCGCGCGGCCATTCGGCAGGCCCTTGAGGACCTGCTCGGCATAGCGCGGGGGTGTCACCGGGTCGAGTTCACCGGACAGCAGCAGCGCCGGTACGTCACTGCGCAGCGGCACGGCGTTGGCGGCTGGCGCCGGCTGGTGCGGCCATACCGGGCAGGCCGCGAAGAAGGCACTGGCCACGTCGTTGCCGAACAGTCGCTCCGGGTCCTCGGCAGGCGCCTTGTAGCGCGGCGCATCCTCGCTGCAGATCACCGACCACTGCATGCCTCGGTTGATCTGGAAATCCATGCTGCGGTTCGCACCGCGTGCCAGCGACGCCAGCGGTGCATAGCGGCCGTGCGCGGCTTCATCGAGCACCAGCGGCAGCAGCGAGGAATACTGCGGCACATAGGAGAAGGCGAACGCCAGGCCGATCACGCTGTCCGGACTCAGCACATCCTGCCGGGTCTGGTTGGTGCCGGGGTCGCGATACTCCACCGAGACCGGCGCACGGCGCAGGGTCTCGACCACGCTGCGCAGCTGCGCGCGGGTGTCGGTCGGGAAGCGTTTGCTGCAGGCGGCATCCTTGCGGCACTGCGCCGACTGCAGGGCGATCGCATCCTCGAACGTCGTGGCGAAGTCGCCGCCCACCACCAGTTCATTGGGCACTACGCCATCGATGACGATGCTGCGGGTGTGCTGCGGATAGGCACCGGCATAGCGCTGGGCCACGCGGGTACCGTAGGAGCCGCCGACCAGGTTGATGCGGTCCACGCCCAAGGCCTGGCGTACCGCATCCAGGTCGGCGATGGCTTCGGTGGTCGTGTAGAAGCGGGCATCGGCACGCCCCTGCAGCGAGGCCGCGCAGCGCTGCGCGTAGTCGCGCAGCGACGCTTCAGTGGGTGCGGCATCCTCGTCCATGGCCAGTTCCTTGCCGTCCGCGCCAAGGCAGCTGAGCGGGTTGGAGCCACCGGTACCCCGCTGGTCGACAAGGAAGATGTCGCGCTGCTTGCGCACCTGGCGCAGCGCGGTATCGACGATGACCGCCACTTCGCTGGCCGCCTGGCCGGGACCACCGGCCAGGAAGAACACCGGGTCGGGCTGGCTGGAGCCGCTGCTGCCCGATTCCAGCCAGGCGATGCGCAGGCCAATGCGTCGGCCATCGGGCTGGGCCCGGTCTTCCGGCACCTGCAGGGTGGCGCACTGCGCTTCCACGTTGGCGCTGGCGCCTTCGGTGGACAACGTGCATGGCTGGAAGTCGATCGTGCCGAAACGGCGGCTGGGTGCATCGCTGGCGCTTTCGGCGCCGGGTGATGGTGACTGGCTGCAACCGGCAAGCATCAGGCTGGCCAACGCCGCGGCCAACGCGAGGTGGTGTCTTTGCATCGTGCTCGTTTCCCCTGGAGGACGTTCCTGGCAACCACGACGGGCTGCCGCGGAAGATGTGACTCAACTTACACGGGCACGGCGTCGTCGGCGATGGGCAGACGCGAAATCTCCGCGGGCGTGGCGCAGGCCAGGCGGTCGCGGCCTGCGGCCTTGGCCCGGTACAGCGCCGCATCCGCCGCTGCCAGCAGCGTGGACAGGTCGCCATGGCCGTCGTCCATGGCCAGGCCGATGCTGGCGGTGACCGTCACCGGCCCGGTGCCCAGCCGCGCCGGCTTCTGCTGCAGAGCGGTACGGATCGCGGCGGCCCACGCCATCGCTTCGCCCTGTGTGCTGCCGGCCAGCACCAGCACGAACTCCTCGCCACCGTAGCGGCCCAGCAGCGTGTCGTGGCCCTGCAAACCATGCTGCAGCAGCGCAGCGAAGTGACGCAGTACCTGGTCACCGGCCAGGTGGCCCCAGCGGTCGTTGATCTGCTTGAAGTGATCGACGTCGACCAGCAGCAGGGCCAGCGGCCGGCCCTGCCGACGCAGCCGCTGCAACTGCGCCTGGCCATCGGCCAGCACCGCGCTGCGGTTGAGCAGCCCGGTCAGGCCATCGGTGCGTGCCGCACGCCGCAGATCGACCAGCATGCGCTCGACCAGCAGCAGTACCATCGCGAAACATCGCGCCAGCTCCAGCATCACCCCGGCAATGTAGGTGACGAACATCGGCGTGCCGGTGCGCATGATGTCCTCACCGGCATCGGGCGCCACCGGCAGGAACAGGCGCACCATGTACAGTGCCGCCTCGGCCAGGAACACCGCCGCCGCCAGACGGCAGCTGGTGCGCTGCTGCACGGGGGCATGCCGCAGCAGCAGCCATGCGATCCAGCCATCGACCAGCAGCGTGAACACACTGAACACCTGCAGGCGCACGCCCAGGTCCGGCCAGAGCACCAGGAAGGCGAAGATGCAGGCCATGAACGCGGCTGCCATCAACAACGGCCGCCACAGCGGCAGCGGCTGTTCCAGATGCAGCGCCACGCCGCGCAGCATCAGCACCGCGCAACCGGCCATCGCCGCATTCCCGGCCAGTATGGCCGGCGCCAACGGTAGGTAGGGGCGCAGCGCCAGCAGGGTCACGCCCAGGGTCAGCAGCCACAGGCTGGCGGTCCACAGGCGCAGCACCGGTTGCCCGCGCAGCACCACCAGCAGCAATGAGAACCCCACGGCGATGCCGATGCAGAGCAGGAAGCCAAGCACGGTGATGGTGGGGAAATCCAGGGACATGCGGCGCTCATCGGCCGGGGCGGCGCGCGCATCTTAGCGCCTTGCGGTGCAGTCCCCATGGCGCTGTCCGGTCCGGGGGTGATGCGGGGTCGGAAAACGGCGAGCATGACGGCCGGTGCATGCGCAGAATCCGGGGAAAACCAAGGAGACGCCCATGCATGCGTGGTACCTCGGTGGCCTCGACCACCGCCCCTTCCAGCACCTGTTCGAGAAGAGTGACACCGCGCTGGCTGCGCTGGGCATCCAGCGTCGCTGGGCCGGCGAAACAGGAGGACACCCCTGCCGGATCGGCCTGAGCGATCCGCCCAGCGGCAGCGAGCTGCTGCTGTTGTCCCATGTGCACCTGCCGCTGCACTCGCCCTATCACGCCTCGGGCCCGATCTTCGTGCAGCGTGGCGTAACGCGCTGCGTGCTGCCGCCGGGTGAGGTACCCGCCTATGTACAGCGCCGTACAATCTCGTTGCGCGCGTATGACCAGGCTGCATTGATGCTGGCCGCAGAGATCAGCGCGGGCACTGATGTTGCCGCCCGGCTGGACGCGCTGTTTGCCGACCCTGCCGTGGCCTTCGTGCAACTGCACAACGCGGCCCACGGCTGCTTCTCGTGCCAGGCCGATCGGATCGACTGCGAGATTGCCCAGCACGATCTCCACGACGTGATCGATGCCACGCCGAAGACGTGATCGCCAACGCATCCGTTCAGTCCCGCGTGAAGCCTGCGGGAAGGGCTTCACACCCCCAGTCACGGATCGGCGCTTCCGTGGTTCCTCAGTCTGCATCGCGACTCGATACTCGCTGTGGTGCCGCCGAAAGTCCGCCGTGCAGCGCAGCTCCTGCGGTCACCGTTCTCTTTCGACGACCACAAGGAAGCGCCATGTCATTCCGATCCACACCGCTGTTGCTGGCCACCTCGTTCGCCGCTGCGGGCCTGTGCCTGGCCGGCAACGCATTCGCCCACGGCACCATGACCACGCCGGTCAGCCGCGTCTATGCCTGTTTCCAGGGCAATCCGGAGAACCCGACCAACCCGGCCTGCGCCGCCGCGAAAGCGGTGGGCGGTTCGCAGGCGTTCTACGACTGGAACGGCATCAACCAGGCCAACGCCAACGGCAACCACCAGGCCGTGGTGCCCGATGGCAAGCTGTGCAGCGGCAACAACCCGACCTTCCGCGGGCTGGATGTGAACCGCAGCGACTGGCAGACCACGCCGATCCAGCCAGATGCCAACGGCAAGTTCACCTTCGTGTTCAAGGCAACCGCGCCGCACGCCACGCGTGACTGGCGCTTCTTCGTCACCCGCGACGGCTGGCAGCCGGGCAGCCCGCTGCGCTGGGCCGACCTGCAGGAGTTCTGCACGCTGGGCAACACGCCGCTGTCGGCCGATGGCACCTACAAGCTGCAGTGCACGCTGCCACAGCGCAGCGGCCAGCATGTGATCTACAACACCTGGCAGCGCTCGGATTCGACCGAAGCGTTCTACACCTGCATGGACGTGCGCTTTGAAGGAGGCGGTGGCAGCACCCCGCCGGTACCGCAATGGCAGGATGCCGGCCCGGTCACCGCACGCGGCGAGCTGCCGGTCGGCACCACCCTGGCGTTGCGCGTGTTCAACGCCAACGGCAATGATGTCGAACGCGTGGAAGCGACCCTGGCCAGTGGCCAGACTGCGGCCGCGCAGTGGCCGTTGGCGCTGGCCCGCAAGGTCAATACCAGCGCCCAGCACGCACGCGTGGGCGTGCTCAGCAATGGCGTGATCACACCGACGGCCTCGGCCACAGCCAACCGCGTGTACCTGAAGGATGGCAACCGCTTCCAGCTCGATACCCAGGTGCCCGACCCCGGCACGCCATCACCGGGCGGTGATTTTGACCACGTGTATCCCGCCGGTATCGGCAGCTACGTGCCGGGCCAGACCGTGGTGAAGGGCGGCGACGGCAAGCTTTATGCCTGCCGCCCGTTCCCGGAAGGTGCATGGTGCAACGTCAACGCCGAAGCCTACCGGCCGGGCGTGGGTTCAGCATGGCGCGATGCGTGGATCGCGTACTGAGGCAGTGATGCGGGAGGCGGTGCACAGTGCACCGCCTTTCGCCCGGATGGCGGTACAGTGAGCACCCTGTTGCAGATCGAACACAGCCGCCATCGATTTCAAACTTGTCCGATGTTGCCGACGGCCCTGCATGTGAAGACTGCGCGAGGTTTCCCACACTTCGCAAAGGAGTTCCTGCATGCACCTGTCCCACCGGGCAGTCCTCGCTCTGTCCGTCGTTGCCGGCCTGGCCCTGTCCGGCAGCGCCCTCGCCCACGGCACCATGTCCAAGCCGCTCAGCCGCGTGAAGCAGTGCCACGAAGGCAATCCGGAAAACCCGACCAACCCGGCCTGTGCCGCGGCCAAGGCCATCGGCGGCGCGCAGCCGTTCTATGACTGGAGCGCGATCGCCCACGGCAACGCCAATGGCAACCACCGCGACCTGGTGCGCGATGGCGAGCTGTGCAGCGCCAGCATCCCCAAGTACCGCGGCCTCGATCTGAATCGCAGCGACTGGCCGACCACGCCGGTGCGCGCCGATTCGCGTGGCCGCTACACCTTCGAATTCCTGGCGCCGGCGCCGCACGCCACCCGCGAGTGGAAGTTCTACGTCACCCGTGACGGTTGGCAGCCGGGCAGCCCGCTGCGCTGGGCCGACCTGCAGGAATTCTGCACCCTGGGCAACGTGCCGCTGTCCGAAGGCGGTGTCTACAAGCTGGACTGCCCGCTGCCCAAGCGCACTGGCCAGCACATCATCTACAACACCTGGCAGCGCTCGGATTCGCAGGAAGCCTTCTACACCTGCATGGACGTGCGCTTCGAAGGTGGCGGTGGCGTGGTTCCGCCGCCGCAGTGGCAGGATGCCGGCGCGGTGACCGCCAATGGCGCACTGGACGTGGACAGCACCGTGACCCTGCGTGTGTTCAATGCCAACGGCAACGACCTGGAGCGCGTGGAAACCAAGCTGGCCGCTGGCCAGACCAGCCCGACGCAGTGGCCGCTGGCCCTGGCCCGCAAGGTCAATGCCAGTGCACAGCATGCGCGCGTGGGCGTGATGAAGAACGGCGTGATCACGCCGGTCGCCTCGGCCACCGACAACCGCGTGTACCTGAAGCCGGGCAACCGCTTCCAGCTGGAAACCCAGGTGCCGGGGCCGGGCCCGATCGATCCGGTCGATCCGCCGGGCGGCGACTTCGACTTCGTGTATCCGGCCGGCCTCGGCAGCTACAAGCCGGGCGAGACCGTGGTGAAGGGCACTGATGGCAAGCTGTATGCCTGCCGCCCGTTCCCGGAAGGCGCCTGGTGCAACATCAATGCCGATGCCTATCGTCCGGGCACCGGCTATGCGTGGCGCGACGCCTGGATCGCGTACTGAGGCAGGACACCGGGGGCGGCGTGATGCCGCCTCCGTTTCATGGGGTTGCCGGCCAGCGGCCGGCACTACCAGGGTCCACGCGGTTGCCGGCCAACGGCCGGCACTACGCAGGCTTACTTGCTGCTGACGTACTTCTCGCGGCGGATCTGCGGGTTGCCCAGGCCAGCGGCCTTCAGCAGTTCGGCACAGGCATCGACCATGTCCGGGTTGCCGCACAGGTAGGCGATGTCGGTGGCCGGGTCCGGGGTGAAGCCGGCCAGCGCCTGCTGGACGTAGCCGTGCTGCACGTCCGGGTGCGGATCAGCCGGCAGTTCGCGCGACAGGCATGGAACATAGCGGAAGTTCGGGTGTTTTTCGGCGAAGCTGTAGAAATCTTCGCTGTACAGCAGCTCGCCCGGGCTGCGCGCGCCCTGCAGCAGCACGATCTGCACGCCGCGCTTGGCCATGGCCGTTTCCAGCAGCGGCAGCATCGAGCGGTACGGGGTAACGCCAGTACCGGTGGCGATCAGCAGGTAGCGGGCGTTGTGATCACCGGGATTCAGGCAGAACCGGCCATAGGGGCCGGACGCACTGATCTGGCCGCCCTGCTCCAGCGCCTCGAACAGGGCCGTGGCGGCGCCGCCGGGTACGAAACTGACCGCGATATCCACCGCCTCGCCCGGGCCCAGCGCGTGGTCGTGGATGGTCGCCAGCGAGTAGCTGCGCTTGGTTTCGGTGCCGTCTGCGTAGCTGAAATGGACCTGGATGAACTGGCCGGGCTGGAAATCCAGCGGCTGTCCATCGTCACGCACGAACTGGTAGTGGCCGACGGTCGGGGCCAGCATGCGGCAGCCGACCAGCTTGAGGGGGAATTGAACAGGCACGACTTTTCGGGACAGTGTGTAGCCGGGGCAAGCCCTCGGGGTCTTCTATAATAGCCCCTCCCCGCCCCTCTCCAGCGCCAGCCCATGGGCGCGAAGGCTTCGAGCTTGGCATCCCAGAACGATACGGCGCCCGCCCTGCGCGTGCGCGACCTGCGCAAGACCTATGACAACGGCACCCAGGCCCTGAAGGGGGTTTCCCTGGAAGTGGCCCCGGGCGACTTCTTCGCCCTGCTCGGCCCCAACGGTGCCGGCAAGTCCACCCTGATCGGCATCATCAGCTCCCTGGTCAACCTCAGCGAGGGCCAGGTGGAAGTGTTCGGCAGCGACCTGGTGCGCAACCGCAGCGCCACCATGCGCCTGATCGGGCTGGTGCCGCAGGAAATCAACTTCAACCTGTTCGAAAAGCCCTTCGACATCCTGGTGAACTACGCCGGTTTCTATGGCGTGCCGCGCGAGGAAGCCGAGCAGCGTGCCGAAGAGGAACTCAAGCGCGCCCACCTGTGGGAAAAGGCACAGGTGATGAGCCGTACGCTGTCCGGTGGCATGAAGCGCCGGCTGATGATCGCCCGCGCGATGATGACCCGCCCGCGCCTGCTGATCCTGGACGAGCCGACCGCCGGCGTGGACATCGAGATCCGCCGCGACATGTGGCGCGTGCTGAAGGAGATCAACGCCGCCGGCACCACGATCATCCTCACCACGCACTACCTGGAAGAAGCCGAGTACCTGTGCCGCCACCTGGCGATCATCAACCATGGCCAGATCGTCGAGCAGGGGCCGATGCGCACCCTGCTGGCCAAGCTGGACGTGGAAGGCTTCCTGCTGGACATCGACGGTGACCTGCCGGCGCAGCTGCCGGTGATCGAGGGCGCGACGCTGACCGCGCCGGACCCGCACACGCTGGACATCGACATGCCGCGCGCAATGGACCTCAACCGCGTGTTTGCCACGCTCAACGAGTCCGGTATCCGCGTGCGTTCGATGCGTACCAAGAGCAACCGCCTGGAGGAGCTGTTCGTGCGCCTCACCGGCAACCTGGAGAAGCCTGCATGAGCACCACCGAGCTGACCGACGGCCAGCGCAACCGCGTCGCACTGATGACCATCGTGCGCCGCGAAGTCGCCCGCATCATGCGCATCTGGGGCCAGACCCTGGTGCCGCCGGCGATCACCATGACCCTGTACTTCCTGATCTTCGGCAACCTGATCGGGTCGCGCGTGGGGGACATGGGCGGCTACACCTACATGCAGTTCATCGTGCCGGGCCTGGTGATGATGAGCGTGATCCAGAACAGCTACGGCAACATCAGCTCCTCGTTCTTCGGCGCCAAGTTCGGCCGCCACGTGGAAGAGCTGCTGGTCAGCCCGATGCCGAACTGGGTGATCCTGTGGGGCTACGTGGCCGGCGCGGTGCTGCGCGGGCTGATGGTGGGCGTGATCGTGCTGATCATCGCGATGTTCTTCACCCCGGTGCGCATCCCGCACCCGTTGGTGATGCTGACCACGGTGATCCTGGGTGCGACGATCTTCTCGCTGGCCGGTTTCATCAATGCGGTGTATGCGAAGAAATTCGATGACGTGGCGATCGTGCCGACCTTCATCCTGACCCCGCTGACCTACCTGGGTGGCGTGTTCTATTCGGTGAAGCTGCTGCCGGGCTGGGCCGAGGCCGCCACGCACGCGAATCCGATCTTCTACATGGTCAATGCATTCCGCTATGGCCTGCTGGGCAGCAGCGATGTGCCGCTGCCGGTGGCCTACGGGCTGATGATCGGATTCGTGGTGGTGCTGACGGCGCTGGCGCTGTGGTTGCTGCGCCGTGGCGTGGGCATGCGAAGCTGAGGGGTGCCTGCAGGGCCTGCGGGCCTGCGGCCCTGCACCTGCACCTGCACCTGCAGTGGTAGTGCCGGTCGCTGGCCGGCAACAGCAACAGCCAAGGCGGAAGCATCACGAGTTGGGCGGGGCGGTGTGAGGGTGCAGGACACGCCGTAAACCCGTCCGTGGGGGCTCGATGGCGCCATCCATGGCGCCAACGGTCCTGCACCCCCACACCGCCCCACCCCTGACAGTTTCCGGTCGCTGTTGGTAGGTGTCGACCTTGGTCGACACGATGGATCCACGCCATACGTGGATGAAGCGTTCCTGTAGAGCCAAGCCGATGCTTGGCTCTTTTCGTTTCGGATTACGGCTAGGCTGTAGCGATGAAGATCACTTCCATTGCGTTGGACAAGGCCGTGTCGGATGGTCCGATCGATGCGTTCAGCCATGTCCTGCTGAGCGATTCGCCCATGCTGGACGAGGTGCTGGATTGCCTGGCCTCGCTGCACGTGGCTGATCCCCTTCATCGTTATCTGTGCACGCTCGACGAAGTCGACCAGTGCCGCTACACCAGCATGCACGCGTCCGACGACGAGCGCATCGCGCTGTACGAGGACGAAGACCCGGCGACGCTGGAAGATGCGTTGGCGGCACGCGAGCGGTTGCTGGCGCACGTCGTCGCGCAGCTTGAGCAATCCACGCATCGGCTGCAGTGGACAGCGCTGGCGGGTACGTTGATGTGCAGCGACGAGGACATCGAGGCGCTGGTCGCTGCCAATGCGAAGCCGGATCTCATCATCGATGACGTGGTCTGCGTGCAGCAGGTACCCGTAGCCAGTGACGACCTGCTGATTGCCGCCCTGCCCAACGGCTACTTCAGCGCGGACTGGGACCTCTTCCAGAACCACGCCCTGATCCGGCATCTGCAGGAGCGCTACGACTACCGCCTGTTCGGACTCGGCGCATCGTGGCTCGGTTTCCAGCGCGACCGCGCACCGTCGTCTGCAGAGGCGGGCGCGTTGGTCGCGGACCTGCAGCGCGTCTACGCGGCCGGAACGCACGACACGTGGTCACAACTGGCTGCAACGCTGGCCAACCGCACCACACTGCTATTGGGCTACACCGAAGACTTCAGCGAACAACTACCCTGAGCACCGCTCTACACGAGCTCGCGCAGCGAGCGACCCGCTTCCGCCTTCGCTTCTGATCTGCTTTCCGTGGTGGCCGCGCCCGGAAACTGTCAGGGGTCGTGTGCGCTGGATTCGCGGGGGTATCCGCGCCATGGATGGCGCGGCTAAGCCCCCATGGACGGGTTCACGGCGTCCCCCGCGAACCCAGCGCACACGGCCCAGCTCATGAAACCAACTGCGCGAACCACCACGAGGGGCTCCGCCGTTGGCCGCAATCTCCGGCACAATCGCACTCCTGATTCCCCAGAAAACGGTGAACGTGCAATGCGCATCCTGATCCTCGGCGCCGGCGGTACCGGCGGTTACTTCGGCGGTCGCCTGGCCCAGGCCGGCGTGGACGTGACCTTCCTGGTGCGCCCCGCACGCGCCGCCCAGCTGGACCGCGATGGCCTGGTCATCCGCAGCCCGCTCGGCGACGCCAGCTTCCCGGTGCAGCACGTCACCGCCGATGCGCTCCCGGCATTGGCCGCGCAGAAGCCGTTCGACCTGGTCATCCTCAGCTGCAAGGCCTACGACCTGGACAGCTCGATCGATGCCATCGCGCCGGCAGTCGGTGCGAACACCACCGTGCTGCCGATCCTCAACGGCCTGCATCACTACAACGCGCTGGACCTGCGCTTCGGCCGCGACGCCGTGCTCGGCGGCCTGTGCTTCATCAGTGCCACCAAGGCCCCCGACGGCGCCGTGCTGCACCTGGGCAAGCCGGCCAAGCTCACCTTCGGCGAGCGCGACAGCGGTGCCATCTCCGAACGCGTGCGTGCCTTCGCCGCCGCCTGCGTGCAGGCCAACCTCGATCATCTGGCCAGCGAGCACATCGGCCAGGAACAGTGGATCAAATACACCTTCCTGACCGCGCTGGCCGCCTCGACCTGCCTGCTGCGCGCGGATATCGGCAGCATCGTCGCCACCGATGATGGCGAGGCGATCGTGCGTGGCCTGTACGACGAATGCCTGGCCGTGGCCGAAGCTGCCGGTGAGCCGATTCCCGATGCTGCGCAGGACACCGCACGCGGCACCCTGACCCAGGCCGGCTCTGCGTTGAAGGCTTCGATGCTGCGAGACCTGGAAGCCGGCCAGCAGGTGGAGGCAGAACAGATCGTCGGCGACATGCTTGCGCGCGCGCGCAAGGCCGACCAGGAAGCTTTGCTGCTGCAGGTCGCCTACAGCAGCCTGCAGGCCTACCAGGCGCTGCGCAGCGCGTGAGCGCCGCGTTGCAGACCAACGCGCTGCCGGCGCGGGTGCTGATCCTCGGCATGGGCTGGAGCGGGTGCGTGCTGGCTACGCATCTGCGGGCGTTGGGCGTACACGTGGCCGGCACGGTGCGCGACCCGGCGTCGGCACCGCACGATGGCCTGCCGCGCCATCAGCTGCGAGCTGACATACCACCGTCGCCCGCCCTGCTCGATGAGATCGCGCAGGCCGAGGCCGTGCTGTGCAGCGTGCCGCCCGACGCCGAGGGTGACCCGGCACTGCGTCTGCTGCTGCCGGCACTGCAGGAAAGTCCGGCACTTCGCAGGGTGGGCTATCTGTCATCCACGTCGGTCTATGCCGATCGGGCCGGCGGCTGGATCAACGAAACCAGCGTGGCCGATGCTACTGAAACGACCGGCATGCAACGCAGACGCGCCGAGGACCAGTGGCGTGCGCTGGCGGAGCAGCGCGGTATCGCCTCGGCGGTATTCCGCCTGCCCGGCCTGTACGGGCCGGGGCGCAATGCGCTGCTGCAGCTGGCGCAGGGACGTGCGCGCCACGTAGTGCGTCCTGGGCTGGTATTCAACCGACTGCACGTGGATGACCTGGCAACGGTCGTTACCGCATCGATGCAGCGGCCGTGTGTGGATGGGCTGTATCTGCCGGCCGACGACGAGCCGGCACCGCCGCAGCAGGTACTGGCCTTCGCCGCGCAGCTGGGCGGGTTTTCGATGCCACCTGCCATGCCCTGGGACGATCCCGCGCTGAGCCCGACACTGCGGCGCTTCTACGAGAGCAGCAAGCGCATCGACAGCACCGGTACGCGCGAGGCGCTGGGCTGGGAGCCGCGCTTCCCGACGTATCGGGAAGGGCTGCGCGGGCTGCTGGAAGCACTCTGACCCGCTTGTAGAGTCGAGCTTGCTCGACTGCTTCTGCACGGCAGTCGAGCAAGCTCGACTCTACGACACACGGTCGCCGCGTTCGACGCGACGAAGGGAATCAACCCGCGTCCGGCAGGCGGAAGAACGTACGCGTCGCGGCAGTTGCATTCGCGGCGGTCACCGCCACGTCTTCACCACGGTCGCGCGCCAGCTCTTCCACGATGTGCGAGAGGAACATCGGTTCGTTGCGGCGGTCCTTCGGCATCGGCTTCAGCGTGCGCGGCAGCAGGTACGGTGCGTCGGTCTCGATCATCAGGCGGTTGGCCGGAATGTTCTTCACCAGCTCGCGCAGGTGCGCGCCACGGCGTTCGTCGCACAGCCAGCCGGTGATGCCGATGTACCAGTCCTGGTCCAGGTAATCGAACAGCTCGTCACGCTCACCAGTGAAGCAATGCACCACTGCCGGGCCGATGCGACCCTCGAAGTTCTTCATCTGTGCCATGAAATCGGCATGTGCGTCGCGCTGGTGCAGGAACAGCGGCTTGCCGTTGTCTGCGGCCAGCTGCAGCTGGCGCTCGAACGCGCGGTGCTGGGCCGGGCGCGGCGAGAAGTCACGGAAGTAGTCCAGCCCGCACTCGCCCACTGCCACCACTTCCGGGTGGGCATGCAGCGCGCGCATCTCGGCGTCGCATTCCTCGGTGTACTCCACCGCATGATGCGGGTGCACGCCGGCGGTGGCATACAGGAAGCCCGGGTGCTGCTGCGCCAGCTGCAGGGCCAGTGGCGAGTGCTCGCGGCTGGCACCGGTGATGACCATCTGCACCACGCCGGCCTGCCGTGCGCGGTCCAGCACGGCATCGCGGTCACGGTCGAAGGAGTCGTGGGTCAGGTTGGCGCCGATATCGATCAGGTGCATGGTCATCGCGGGGGAAAAGTGCCCGCGCATTGTACCTGCGGCTGCCGTGGCCCTTTATCCTTTGCACATGAACGCCCCGCTCTTCCCGATTTCCCCGCTGTTGCCGCAGATCCAGCAGCACCTGGCCACGCAGCCGAGGCTGGTGCTGGAGGCCCCGCCCGGCGCCGGCAAGACCACCCAGGTGCCGCTGACGCTGCTCGATGCACCGTGGCTGCAGGGGCGGAAGATCATCCTGCTGGAACCGCGCCGCGTCGCCGCGCGCAGCGCGGCGCTGTTCATGGCACGGCAGCTGGGTGAGGAGGTCGGCGGCACGGTCGGCTACCGCATCCGCTTCGAGAACAAGGTCTCGGCGCGCACCCGCATCGAGGTGGTTACCGAAGGCATCCTGACCCGCATGCTGCAGGACGACCCGATGCTGGAAGAGGTCGGCGCGATCCTGTTCGACGAATTCCACGAACGCCACCTCAGTGGCGATCTGGGCCTGGCGCTGGCGTTGGACGTGCAGGCACAGCTGCGCGATGACCTGCGCCTGGTGGTGATGTCGGCGACGCTGGATGGTGAGCGCCTGGCCCGCTTCCTCGATGCACCGCGCCTGAGCAGCGAAGGCCGCAGCTACCCGGTGGCGATCAGCCATTTCCCGGCGCGCCGCGATGAGGCGCTGGAACTGCAGGTGCGCCGCGCGGTGCAGCAGGCCCTGGCTGAATATCCCGGTGACCTGCTGGTGTTCCTGCCCGGCCAACGCGAGATCGCGCGGGTGCAGGCCGGGCTGCAGGAATCGCTGGATGCCGGCGTGGAAGTGCTGGCTCTGCACGGTGAGCTGCCAGTGGAACAGCAGGCGCGGGTATTGCAGGCGTCCAGTGATGGCCGCCGCCGCGTGGTGCTGGCCACCAACGTGGCCGAGTCCTCGGTGACGCTGCCGGGCGTGCGCGTGGTGATCGACAGCGGCCAGGCACGCGAGCCGCGCTACGACCCCAACAGCGGCTTCACCCGGCTGGACGTGGTGGCCATCGCGCAGGCATCGGCCGACCAGCGCGCGGGCCGCGCCGGCCGTGTCGCCGAGGGCGTGGCGTGGCGGCTGTGGCCGCAGTCGCAGCGGCTGGAGCCGCAGCGCCGCGCCGAAATCGATCAGGTCGAGCTGGCCGGACTGGCGCTGGAACTGGCCGCCTGGGGCAGCAGCGACCTGCGCTTCCTCGATCCGCCACCAGCCGGCCCGATGGGTGCCGCCCGCGAACTGCTGCAGCGGCTCGGCGCGCTGTCCAGCAGCGGTGCGATCACCGCACTTGGCCGCCGTGTGCTGGCGCTGGGCACGCATCCGCGGATGGCGGCGATGCTGCTGGCCGCGCCCGATGCCCGCGCACAGGCGCTGGCCGCCGATCTGGCCGCCCTGCTGGAGGCGCGCGATCCGTTGCGCCAGGGCGGTGATGCGCTGGCCGCGCGTTGGCGTGCGCTGGCGGCGTTCCGCAATGGCCGCGCACCGGGCGACGCCAACCGCAGCGGCCTGGCCGCGATCGATGCCGCCGCCAAACAATGGCGTCGCCGCCTGCGCTGCGATGCCGCACCGCCGGCCAGCATCGAAGCCCATGAACTCGGTGACCTGCTCGCACATGCCTTCCCCGACCGCATCGGTGTCCAGCATCCCAGCGATCCGCTGCGCTACCTGTTGGCCAACGGTCGCAGCGCACGCCTGCACGATCTGAGCGACCTGCGCGGCGAGCCGTGGCTGGTAGCCAGTGAACTGCGCTTCGAGGCACGCGACGCGCTGCTGCTGCGTGCCGCACCGGTGGACGAGGGCCAGCTGCGCAAGGCGTGGCCGGAGCGCTTCGTGACCGAGGATGTGGTGCGCTGGGACAGCGAGCGTCGCGCCCTGGTGGCACTGCGCGAGACCCGTTTCGACCGCATCGTGCTGGACAGCCGCTCGGCCGGGCGGGTTGATCCGCAGCACGCCGCACAGGCGCTGACCGACGCGGTGGCCGAACTCGGCCTGCAGGCGCTGCCGTGGACCGAAGGCCTGCGCCAATGGCAGGCACGCGTGGAGTCGCTGCGGCGCTGGATGCCCGAACTCGGCCTGCCCGACTGCAGCGACGACGCCCTGCTGGCCACGCGTGCGCAATGGCTGCAGCCCGCGTTCGCCGGCAAGAGCCGCCTGGATGCGCTGGACGAGTCCAGCTTCGGCGAAGCGCTGAAGTCGCCTCTGGAGTGGTCACAGCGTCAGCTGGTCGAGCGTCATGCGCCGACCCGCATCACGGTGCCGTCCGGGCTGGAGCGGCCGATCACCTATGCGCTGGACAGCGAGAGCGGCGAACCGCTGCCGCCGGTGCTGGCGGTGAAGCTGCAGGAACTGTTCGGCCTGGCTGACACCCCGCGCATCGCCGACGGCCGCGTGCCGCTGACCCTGCACCTGCTCTCGCCCGGTGGCCGCCCACTGCAGGTCACCCAGGACCTGCGCAATTTCTGGGAAAACACCTACGCGGAAGTGAAAAAGGAAATGAAGGGCCGCTACCCGCGCCATCCGTGGCCGGATGACCCGTGGACGGCGACGGCCACCCATCGGGCCAAGCCGCGCGGGACCTGACCAGTGGGGCCGGCTGTGGACCCTGCCTGATCCTGAATGGCTGCGGTAAAGTCACGCCACGTGTGACCTCGACTGACATACCGTTTACGGGCAACACGCGACACTGGACTTCGACCCGAGGCAAAGGACCCCCGCATGAGCAAGCTGACCGTAATCACCGACCGCGCTCTGGAGCGCGCCCTGGAGCTGGCCCACACCGCCGGCGATGGCCTGAAGAGCGCCGGTGGCAGCCTGCGCAATGCGGACTGGATCAAGACCGGCGCCGCCATCGGCGCAGTGAAGACCGGCGGCAAGGCCGCAACCAAGTTCGTGCGCCGCAATCCGGCAGTGGCCGTGGCCGCCGCTGCGGTCGGTGTAGGCCTGCTCGGCTACGCGCTGTACCGCAAGCAGCAGAAGAAGAAGGCCGCCAATGGCCACGTGGTGAATGGGCAGGCGCAGCGCATCAACGCACGTGACCGCCGCAACGACACCGTGGTGGACGAGCACAGCGATATCGGCAGCGACGCCTGAGCCTGCCGGGGTCGGATCCTTTCCACAGGAAGGGCGCTGACCCCCAAGGCACTACATGAGGGCCGGACACCGGAAGGTATCCGGCCCTTTCTGCATCAACCGATCTGCAGCCACTGTCCCGGCTGCAGGTCGTCCAGCCGGTAAGGCCCCATCGACACGCGGACCAGCCGCAGCGTCGGCAGGTTCACCGCCGCGGTCATCCGCCGCACCTGCCGGTTGCGGCCTTCCCGGATCGTGATCGCCAACCAGCTGTCAGGCACGGTCTTGCGGAAGCGCACCGGCGGATCGCGTGTCCACAGCGACGGCGCCGGATCGAGGCGCTCGATCTTCGCCGGCAGGGTCGGCCCGTCATTGAGCACCACGCCGTCGCGCAGCTGTTGCAGCTGTTCGTCGCTGGGCATGCCTTCCACCTGCACCCAATAGGTCTTGTCAGCCTTGTGCTTCGGGTCGGTCAGCTTGTGCGCCAGCGTGCCGTTGTCGGTCAGCAGCAGCAGGCCTTCGCTGTCATGGTCCAGGCGACCGGCGGCATACACGCGCGGCGGCAGGCCGAACCCGGCCAGGGTCGGCCGCGGCGGCACGCTGCGGTCGGTGAACTGGCAGAGCACGTTGAAGGGCTTGTTGAAGGCGATCAGCATTGCGGGCACGGCAGGCGGCGGGTGGGGCATTGTCCCATGCCGCGTGCGGCGGCTCGAAAGGTGCCGGTCAAGTCGGCCGGCATAGCCCATGCCCGGCTGCGCTTTCCTGCGACCACGAACACGAAGGGCTCAGCCGAATACCTTCCACTGCAGCAGGAACGACCCCAGCACCAACACGAAACCGCATGCCGTGACGACATTGGCCCGGCGACGCAGGGCCGCGGGTGGCGGACAGGTCATGCGGGCGCGTTCGTCCAGCACCCCGCCAAAGAACAGCACCGCAAAACCCGTCGCTCCCAGCAGGTCGTAAGCATGCCCACCGTGGTACACAAAGTCATACAGCCTCGGCAGCACCAGCACCGCGATGACGATATACAGCACCTTCTTCAACGGTCCATGTCCTTGAATTCGATTGGACTCCGGCGCATGGCCGGACCTGGGGCCAGCCATACGTTGCGCTGCGCGCGGTGAGCGTGGTTGCGGCTGCGCTTTCCTGCCGCCCCAATCTCGGCCGGCTCAGCCGAAAACCTTCCATTCCAGCAGGAACGAGCCCAGCACCAGTGCGATGCCGCACGCGGCGATGACATTGGCCCGCCGCCGCAGGCCTGCGGCCGGCGGGTCGGCCTTGCGCGAACGTTCCTCCAGAAGGGCACCCGCGAACAGCACGGCAAACCCTACCGTCGCCATCAGATCGTGGGCATGACCACCGTAGAACACAAAATCGATCAACCGCCCCAGCACCAGCACCGCGACAGCAATGTAAAAGACCTTCTTCAACAATTCATGTCCTTGCATACGATCGAATTCCGGCGCATGGCCGGTCTTGGGACCAGCCATGCGCCGCGCTACGCGCGATGAGCCGAGCATGGGCTCGGCTCTACAGAGTCAACATGCGCCAGCCCGGCACCACCCCTTACGGCTTGATGAAGCGCAGGGTCATGCGGTCGCTTTCGCCGATCGCCTGGTACTTCGCATCATCGGCCTTGTCGTGCTGGTTGGTCGGCGGCAGCGTCCACACACCGTTCGGGTGGTCCTTGGTATCGCGCGGGTTGGCGTTGACCTCGCTGCGCGCATCCAGCTTGAAGCCGGCGGCTTCGGCCATCGCAATCACCTGCTGCTGGCCGACATAGCCGGTGTCATCGTTATCGGCCACGTCGGCCTTGGCGCGGTGCTCAACCACACCCAGCACACCGCCCGGCTTGAGCACGTTGAAGAAGCCCTGGAACATGCCCTGCGCCTGGCCGGCCTTGCGCCAGTTGTGCACGTTGCGGAAGGTCAGCACCACGTCGGCTGAACTGGCTGGGCCGAACACCGGCTTGGCCGGATCGTAGGCGACCACGGCGGTCTTGCCGAACTGTGCCGGTGCACCGGCGTACTTCTTTTCCAGGCTGTCGCGGCTGCGCTGCTGGTAGTCACGGCCGCGGCCTTCAGGCACCGCCATCGGATCGACCACCGCAGCAACGTAGTGGCCCCTGTCGTGCAGCAGCGGCGCCAGGATCTCCGAGTACCAGCCGTTGCCGGGGGTGATCTCGATGACGGTCTTTTCCGGCGTCACCTTGAAGAACGACAGCGTCTGCGCCGGATGACGGAAGCCATCGCGCTTGACGTTGTTGGCATCACGGGTCGACGCCTTCACCGCCGCATCGATGGCCGGTGACACCTGGATCTTCGCCGGTGCCACCGTGGCCGGTGCGGCGAACGCGGGAACAGCGGCAAGCAGGGCCGAAGCAAGCAGCAGGCGGCAACCACGCAGGGACGAAGCAGGCATCATCGGAGCGACTCCAGCGGAAGATGCGGCGAGACTAGCAGCCGCGGCGTCCCAGGTGTTCACAAAACGTTAGCTGCGTGCGTATCGCGGAACACTGTTTTGTGGTCACCGCCGCAGCACGGTCACACAACGCGTTTTATTCTGGAGCACTTCCCCCAAGGAGTCCGTGCCCATGACGGCAACCCGCGAACTGGGCCGTTCCGGCCTGCATGTACGTCCGCTCGCCTTCGGTGGCAACGTGTTCGGCTGGAGCGCCGATGAGAAGGCCAGCTTCGCCCTGCTCGATGCCTTCGTTGATGCCGGCTTCAACCTGGTCGACACCGCCGATGTGTATTCGGCCTGGGTGCCGGGCAATGCCGGCGGCGAATCGGAAACGCTGATCGGCAAGTGGTTCGCCCGCAGCGGCAAGCGCGACAAGGTGGTGCTGGCGACCAAGGTGGCCAAGTGGGCCGAGCGCCCCGGCCTGACCCCGGACAACATCAACGCCGCGGTGGAAGATTCGCTGCGCCGCCTGCAGACCGACGTGATCGATCTGTACCAGGCCCATGAAGACGATGAATCCACGCCGCTGGAAGCGACCCTGGCCGCGTTCGGGCGCCTGATCGAAGCCGGCAAGGTGCGTGCGATCGGTGCGTCCAACTACAGCGCCACGCGCCTGGCCGATGCGCTGAAGGTATCCACCGACTACAAGCTGCCGCGTTACGAAACCCTGCAGCCCGAGTACAACCTGTACGACCGCGCCGGCTACGAGAAGGAGCTGGAACCGCTGGTGCAGCGCGAACAGATCGGCGTGATCGGCTACTACGCCCTGGCCAGCGGCTTCCTCAGCGGCAAATACCGCACGCCGGCCGATGCGGCCAAGAGCCCGGCGCGTGGCGAGAACGTGGTGAAGCGCTATCTGAATCCGCGTGGCCTGCGCATCCTGCAGGCACTGGATGACGTGGCCAGCAAGCACAACGCCAGTGCCGCGCAGATCGCACTGGCATGGCAGATCGCACGGCCGTCAATCACCGCGCCGATCGTCAGCGCCACCAGCGTCGAGCAGCTGCACGATCTGCTGGCCGCAGCCAACGTGTCGCTGAGCGTGCAGGATGTCGCGCAGCTGGATGCCGCCAGCACGGAAGCCTGAGACCCGGTAGTGCCGGCCGCTGGCCGGCATTGCGCGGTAAAGAAGAAAATAATTGAACAAAATGGTTGCGCGCGAGTAAATCGTGGTTTATCGTGCGCACCTCGTTTCAACAACCACTGGAAACTTCCCTTGAACGCGCATTCCGTCGCCATCGCCAAACTGCTGCCATGCCTGCGCATGGACGTGCTGGCGCGCGTGTTCGGCAAGGAAGTCCAGCTGACAACGGCCTGATACCCGCCCTGCGGAGATCGGCCACCCCGATCTCCGAGGCTTGACGACGCCCTCGGAACGCAAGTCCCGGGGGCGTTTTCGTTTGCGTCGGCACAAGGACCCGCGATGCCAGAACTGCACCCCGCGCGGCAACCCGCCGCTCACTGACACAGGTTTTTTCCGCCCCGCCGAAGGATTTACTTCGCGCGAGTGGCGACGCCTGGACATTATCTGCATCGCATCAAAACATTATCGCTCGCGATAATGTCGATGGCCTGCACCCTCGATTCTCCAACGGTCCCGTTTCCACCACGGGCTGGTGCGCGCGGCGTTGCCGTGGCGTATGCCGGAGGTCGCGGACATGCCATCGCCTGGATCGCCTGCTGGAAGCAGGCATCGGTTCGCCGGTACGCGGTTCGATTCCGCGCGGTCCCCAACTGGATAGCTCAGCTTGGTCAGAGCAACGGATCCGTAATCCGTCTGTCGTGGGTTCGATTCCCACTCCAAACCACATGACCTGTCACGTCATGACTTGAAGCAACACCCGGGGCGCAAGCCCCAGCGGCCATCGCCGCCGTCCACGGACAACGCCTTCGGGCAGGAACGTGGAAGGCAACGGACCGCACGCCGGGCCCCGGCCCGCCGCCACTGCCAGCCACGTTCCGCACCGGTGCTGCCTGCCGGGAACGACGATGGCAGCAGTGCCGGTGCACCGAAGGCTCCGCGCGTGGACCGTTCCCCGATGGCCGCCCTCTTCCGCCAGCTGCACAAGGTGTGCAGCCAGCCCTGCCACGACCTGATCGGCCCGGGTCATGGCATTCATTCCATCGGGTCGAACCACCAGAGCCATACAAGGAGAGACTCCCATGTTCTGGACCATCAAGGTCGTGATCGGCGACGGCGAGCGCGGCCTGGTGTATCGCAACCGTCGTTTCCAGCAGATCCTGCTGCCGGGCGTGCACCGCCTGTCGCCGTTCGGCGGCCGCCCGCACGTGGACA
This sequence comes from Stenotrophomonas maltophilia group sp. Smal13, assembly GCF_030236855.1. NCBI lineage: Bacteria > Pseudomonadati > Pseudomonadota > Gammaproteobacteria > Lysobacterales > Lysobacteraceae > Stenotrophomonas > Stenotrophomonas maltophilia group sp. Smal13. The sequence goes on along the minus strand of NZ_JASJSQ010000001.1, from coordinate 227,388 downwards.
TCCACACCGCATCGAAGGGCGCGGCCTATACCGGCAGCGACCAGGACAGCCTGATCGAGGCGCTGGGCGCACGACTGGACACGCACTTCGTGCTGGCCAATGTCGGCGCCAGCGAGGTCGGCCTGTTGGTGCGCAACGGCCGCATCGATGAAGTGCTGCCGCCGGGCAGCCGCCGTCTGTACTGGCGGGGTTCGGTCGACACCCAGGTGCGCGTGATGGCGCTGGGTGACGAGCCGCGCATTCCGGCGGACGTGCAGCAGCGCCTGGGCCAGTTGGGCGTGCTGCCGCGTGTGGCGGTGATCAGCACCGTGCCAAGCGAGTCGGTCGGCCTGCTGTTCATCGATGGCACGCTGCGACAGACGCTGGACGCCGGCCTGCACGCGTTCTGGAACTTCAACGGCAACGTGTCGGTGGAGCGTGTGGAGCTGCGTGCGCGTTCGCTGGACGTGTCCGGCCAGGAACTGCTCAGCCGCGACAAGGTGACCTTGCGGGTGAACCTGGCCGCGACCGTGCAGGTGGTCGACCCGGTGCGTGCACACCGCACGCTCAGCAATGCCGACGAGTTCGTCTACCGGCAGCTGCAGTTCGGCCTGCGCCAGGCGATTGCCGCGCGCAGCCTGGACGAGCTGCTGGGTGACAAGGCGGCACTGGACGGCGAGATTGCCGCCCATGTGCAGGCGGCGATCGAGGGCCACGGCGTGCGGCTGCTCGGCGTGGGCATCAAGGACGTGATCCTGCCGGGTGAGATGAAGGAGATCCTCAACGGTGTGGTGCTGGCCGAGAAGCAGGCCCAGGCCAGCGTGATCCGCCGTCGCGAGGAGGCCAACGCCACGCGTTCTCAGCTCAACACCGCAAAGCTGATCGAGGACAACCCGGTGCTGATGCGCTTGAAGGAGCTGGAGGCACTGGAGAAGGTCACCGAGAAGATCGACAAGCTCACCGTGTTCGGCGGCCTGGATGGCGTGCTGAAGCAGCTGGTGACGATCAGGTAGGGGTCGCGGCGGCGCAGGGACGCGCCGCCGGCCCATCAAGGACAAACACGAAGACATGGACACTCAACACAACTATCAATGGCTGCACGCCGAGGGCACCACGCCGATCAAGGGCTGGGTCAACGGTGTGCCGCTGGAAGCGCAGGCGCATGAGCAGCTGCGCAACATCGCCGCGATCCCGTTCGTCGGGCCGTGGGTGGCCGTGATGCCGGACGTGCACCTGGGCAAGGGCGCGACCGTGGGCTCGGTGATCCCGACCCGCGGTGCGATCATCCCGGCCGCGGTCGGCGTCGACATCGGCTGCGGCATGGCCGCGGTGCGTACCACGCTGCGTGCCAACGACCTGCCCGATGACCTGCGGCAGCTGCGCAACAGCATCGAGCGCAGCATCCCGGTCGGCAACGGCCGTGGCGGCGAGCACCACCGCATGCCCGACAGCATCCATACGCGGCTGGTGCAGTCCGGGCTGGCCGCCGGCCTGGAGAACATCAAGGACAAGCACCGCAGGATCCGCACCGACAAGCTCGACCGCCAGCTGGGTACGCTGGGCGGCGGCAACCACTTCATCGAACTGTGCCTGGACGAGACGGACACGGTGTGGGTGATGCTGCACAGCGGTTCTCGCGGCACCGGCAACCTGATCGGCACCTACTTCATCGAGAAGGCGCGCGAAGAGCTTGCGCGCCGTGTGCTCGGCTTCCACCTGCCAGACAAGGACCTGGCGTTCTTCATGGAAGGCGAGCCGCTGTTCGATGACTACGTCGAAGCAGTGTCGTGGGCGCAGGACTACGCCCGGCACAACCGCGAGGCAATGATGTCGCGGGTGCTGGCCGAGATGCGCCATCGCCTGCCGAAGTTCCAACTGGCAACGATGGCGGTGAACTGCCATCACAACTACGTGCAGAAGGAGACGCACCACGACCAGGAGCTGCTGGTGACGCGCAAGGGTGCGGTCAGTGCGCGCGAGGGCGAGCTGGGCATCATTCCCGGCAGCATGGGCACGCGCAGCTACATCGTGCGTGGCAAGGGCAACGCGGACAGCTTCCACAGCTGTAGCCACGGTGCCGGCCGGGTGATGAGCCGTGGCACTGCGCGGCAGCAGATCACGCTGGCCCAGCACCGCGAGGCCACCGCGCATGTGGAATGCCGCAAGGACAGCGGCGTGCTGGATGAATCGCCGGCCGCGTACAAGTCGATCGACGACGTGATGGCGGCGCAGCTCGACCTGGTCGACGTGGTGCACACGCTGCGCCAGGTGCTGTGCGTGAAGGGATGATGGAACGGTGCCGGCCAAGGCCGGCACCTGCTCGACGGGCACGGGCGAATGGATGCCCGGGATCCGTAGAGTCGAGCTTGCTCGACTGCTCTTCCACGCCATGCGTGGATGAAACGGCGCCGACCAAGGTCGGCATCTACCAGAGCAGCACGTCGCGTCGGGGGTCAGCGCGGCACGCTGTCCTCGGCCACCAGCGCATGATGCACGCCGATCCCCGCACGCACGCCCTCGGCGGTGGCCAGGGTGATGTTGCCGACCGTGGTCGCATCGCCTGCGGCGTACACGTTCGGCACCGAGGTCTGCTTCATCATGTCGACCTCGATCAGCACCCCCAGCGGGCTCTCGACCAATGTGCACCCCAGCTGCTGCACCAGCGGCGTGGCCATCGCCTGGGTGGCCGGCACGAACAGCGCACGCTGTGCGATGCGGCGACCGTCGGCCAGCTCCACTTCCAGCCAGGTCGGCTGATCGCCCTGCACACCCAGCACGGGTGACGTCTCGATGTGCACGCCGCGCTGCTGCATGGCGGCGCGTTCCTCATCGGTGATCTCCAGACCCATGCTGAAGAACGTGACATTGCCCCAATCGGCGAACAGCGGCGCCTTGCTGGCGGACATCGGATGGCCGCCGAGCAGGCCGATGGCACCACCACCGACTTCATAGCCGTGGCAGTAGGGGCAGTGCAGCACGGTGCTGCCCCAGCGCTCGGCCAGTCCGGGCAGTTCCGGCAGCTGGTCGGCGATGCCGCTGGCCAGCAGCAGCTTGCGCGCGGCCAGCACCTGGCCATCGGCGGTACGCACTTCCACGCCTTCGGCGGTGGTGCGGGCGTGCTCCACTTCGGCATGCACCCAACGCACCGTGGGGTAGTCCAGCAGCTGCTGACGCGCGGTCTTCAGCAGCTCGGCGCCACTGATGCCATCCAGCCCCAGCACCCCGTGCGAATGACTGGCAAAACGATTGCGCGGTGAACCGGCATCGATGACGGTGACCGGGCGACGGGCACGGGCCAGGATCAGGCCGGCGGCAATGCCGGCGTAGCTGCCGCCGACGATGAGCACATCAGGATTCATGGTGACCTTCCAGGGAACGGTGATGGGCAAGATGGCGGGCGAAGTCGGCGCCGAGCTGGTCCAGCGTGGTCGCCTGCAGGCGCTGCTCAAGCAGCCGCTGCGCCTCGCGTGCGCCTTCGAGCAGGGCGCTGTTGACCAGCTGCTGGATCGGGCAGCCACCGCCGGAATCGCGAGCGCCGACCTGGACCAGCGGCGGTGCTCCCACCGCCAGATAGATGTCATGCAGGGTGATCGCCGCGGCATCGCGTGCCAGCTGACTGCCGCCGCCGTGACCACGGGTGCTGCGCACCAGGCCGGCCTTGTGCAGCTGTGCCAGCAGACGACGGATCACCACCGGATGGGTCGGCAGGCAGGACGCCAGCTGTTCGGACGTGCGCGGGGCGGTATGGCCGACCAGGTGCGCCATCACGTGCAGGGCGTCGGAGAGTGGGTTCGCGGATTTCATGTAACAACATTAGTTACATTTAATTCCTCTGTCGAGGGTCTGCTTTCGTTCCATATGGACACATCTGTCCTATGAAACATCTCCTTCACATCACTAAACGAAACGCGAATGTGATGCGCATTTCACTTCAGGGTGTGCGCATCGGGTCGATACCGCAGTGCCCCTTCCCGAGAGTCCTTCCACATGAATGCGTCTGTCCGTGCTCCGCGCCTGCAGTCCAAGCTGCTCGGCGCGGTTTCCGTTGGTCTGGCCGTGGTCCTGCTGTGTGCTCTGGCCGGCCTCGCCTCCGCCTGGTTGAAGTTGTCCACCGAGGTTCCACCCGAAGTCGCGCACAGCCGCGATGCCGAACGCCTGCAGCGCGAGTTCCGCAGCCAGGTGCAGGAATGGAAGAACGTGCTGCTGCGCGGCCACGACGACGCGTTGCGCCAACGCCACCTGGACGCCTTCGACAGCGAGGGTCGTCTGGTCGAGCAGCTGGCCAAGGGCCTGGTCAGCAGCCCGGATGCACGCACGCGCGAACTGGCGCAGGCCTTCATCGGCCTGCATGCGCAGCTGCAGCAGGACTATCACGCTGCGCTGCAGGCGTTCGCCGAGGCCAGCTACGATCCCGCCGCCGGCGACAACCTCGTGCGGGGCAAGGACCGCCCGGTGGCAACCGCGCTGGATGCGTTGAGTACGCACGCCACGCAGGTGGCCGAAGCGGCGGTAGCGGCCCGTTCGCAGCAGGCGCGGCAGACGCTGCTGCTGTGCGCGGCGCTGACCGTGCTGGCCGCCGTGCTGCTGCTGATGGGCCTGGGCTGGTGGCTGCGGCGTGCGGTGGTGCAGCCGGTGCTGGCGGTGGAAGCCGCTGCGCGTGCAGTGGCCGCCGGTGATCTGCAGCATGTTGTGCAGGTGCGCAGCCGCGATGAGATCGGTCGGCTCGCGCAGGCCATGCAGGCGGTGCAGTCCACACTGCGCGGCGTGCTCGATGCGCAGGCCACGATGGCACAGGCGCATGAAGCCGGCACCATCAGCCACCGCATGGATGCCAGTGCCTTCCCCGGCGCATTCGGCACGATGGTGGCCGACAGCAACGCGCTGGTCGATGCGCACATCCAGGTGAAGCTGCGCGCGATTGCGATCATGGGCCGTTACGCCATCGGTGACCTCAGCCAGGACATGGAACGCCTGCCCGGCGAGAAGGCCGTGATCACCGACGCACTGGATACCGCCAAGGTCAATCTCGGCATGATCAATGGCGAGATCCGCCGCCTGGCCGAAGCCGCCGCCAGGGGTGACTTCGGCCAGCGTGGCGACAGCGCGCGCTTCGAGCATGACTTCCGCGCGATGGTCGACGGCTTGAACCGATTGATGCAGACGACCGAACTGAACCTCGGCGAGGTCTCCAGCATGCTGCGCGCGATTGCCGATGGCCGCCTCGGCGCGCGCATGCATGGCGATTTCCAGGGCGTTTTCGCGCGCATCGCCGGCGATGCCAACACCACCGCCGCGCAGCTGGCGACCATCGTCACCGACATCAAGCACGCCTCCGGCAACATCCACACTGCGGCTGCAGAGATCGCCGCCGGCAACAATGATCTGTCGCGCCGTACCGAGCAGCAGGCGGCCAATCTGGAAGAAACCGCCGCGTCGATGGAAGAACTGACCTCCACCGTGCGCCAGAACGCCGAGCATGCACGCCAGGCCAACCAGCTGGCGATCGGCGCGCACACGGTCGCCTCGCAGGGCGGCAGCGTGGTCGGCCAGGTGGTGGCGACGATGGGTGCGATCGAGACCTCGTCACGGCAGATCGCCGAGATCATCAGCGTGATCGATGGCATCGCATTCCAGACCAACATCCTGGCGCTGAACGCGGCAGTGGAAGCCGCGCGGGCCGGCGAACAGGGCCGCGGCTTCGCGGTGGTCGCCAGTGAAGTGCGCACGCTGGCGCAGCGCTCGGCGGCGGCCGCGAAGGAGATCAAGGCGTTGATCGAAGCCTCGGTTGAGCAGGTCGGCCACGGCGCGCAGCGCGTGCGCGAGGCCGGTGACACCATGGCCGAGATCGTGGCATCGGTGCAGCGCGTGACCGACATCATGGCCGAGATTTCGGCGGCCTCGCAGGAGCAGAGCGCGGGTATCGAGCAGGTCAGCCAGACCGTGATCCAGATGGATGGCACCACCCAGCAGAACGCCGCGCTGGTGGAGGAAGCCAGTGCCGCCGCACGCAGCCTGGAACAACAGGCGAACCGGTTGATCGATGCGGTGGATGTGTTCGATCTGTCGACCACGGCGGCAGCGAAGGACGCGTTGGCGCGTGCGGCCTGAGTGATCCGGTTGCCGGCCAGCGGGCGGTACCACCCGTGCGATGTGCCGGCCGCTGGCCGGCAGCGTCCGCCGCCACATGGGTAGCGCCCGACCGTTGGTCGGGCGACGGCAGGATCAGTGCGGACCAACGGTCCGCACCCACCAGAGCGGCCGCGCCCACCGGCGCGTGCGGTAGTGCCGGCCGCTGGCCGGCAACCTCAGCGCACGTAGTCGCTCTGCGCCATCGCGTCGGCCAGGTAATCCACGAACGAGCTGATCCGCGACGATACGGCGGTGTTGCGGTAGTACACCGCATGGATCGGCTGGTACACATCCAGCGTCTGCGCCGCCAGCACCTGCACCAGGGTGCCGGCGCTGCGGTCGCGATCGGTGACGAAGTCAGACAGGCAGGTGATGCCCACACCTTCCACCGCCAGCCGGCGCAACGTCTCGCCACTGGACACGGCGATATCCGGCCGCACCAGCAGCAGCCCATCCGACTCTCCGGGCAGCGGCCAACGGTTGAGTGATTCCGGCTCGTTGAAGCTGAGCAGCGTGTGCTGGCCCAGTGCGGCGACGCTGGCCGGTTCGCCGTGCCTGGCCAGGTAGGCCGGGCTGGCCACCAGCCGCAGCTGGCAGCGGCCCAGCAGCCGCGCATGCAGGGTGGAGTCGGCCAGCGGGCCGATCCGGATCGCCAGATCGGTGCGCCGTTCGAGCAGGTCGATGTAGCGGTCGGAGCTGTTCAGTTCCAGCTGCACTTCCGGGTAACGCGCGCGATAGCCGGCCACCAGCGGCGCGATCACGTGCAGCACGAACGGCATCGCCGCATCCACGCGCAGGCGCCCCGCCGGGCGTTCGCGGCGCGCCGCCATCTGTTCCTCGGCCGATTCCACCGCATCGATGATCGCGCGCGCATGGCGCAGGAACGCCTCGCCCTCGGCAGTCAGGTGCAGGCGGCGGGTGGTGCGGGTCAGCAGGGTGATCCCCAGCTTGTCCTCCAGCCGCCCCAGCGCGCGGCTCACACCCGAGGGCGTCTGCCCCAGCTGCTCGGCGGCAGCACTGATCGAACCGCTGTCGATCACCGAAAGGAACGCCTGCATTTCATCGAGAGTGGTCTTCATGCCCCTATTATTGACTGCACGGCAATAGTGATTGGCGTGAAGACCGGTTTTTCGGCAAAGGTCGGCGGCGCAGACTGCGCAGCCTCTCCCTCCTGCTGGACCCTGTCATGATCCGTGGCATTCCCCTCGCCCTGCTGGCGTTGACCCTCGGTGCCTTTGCCATCGGCACCACCGAATTCGTCATCGTCGGCCTGATCCCGACCATCGCCGGCGACCTGCAGGTCAGCCTGCCCTCGGCCGGCCTGCTGGTCTCGCTGTACGCGCTGGGTGTGGCCATCGGTGCGCCGGTGCTGACTGCGCTGACCGGACGCGTACCGCGCAAGCAACTGCTGGTGGCGCTGATGGTGTTGTTCACGCTCGGCAATGTCGTCGCCTGGATGGCACCCGGGTATACCTCGCTGATCATCGCCCGCATCCTCACCGGCCTGGCGCACGGCGTGTTCTTCTCGATCGGCGCGATCATCGCCACCGCCGTGGTGCCGAAGGAGAAGACGGCCAGCGCGATCGCCATCATGTTCACCGGCCTGACCGTGGCGCTGGTGACCGGCGTGCCGCTGGGTACCTTCATCGGCCAGCATCTGGGCTGGCGCGCGACCTTCCTGGCGGTGGCCGGCCTCGGCGTGGTCGCCCTGATCGGCGCGCTGCTGTTCGTACCGCGCAACCTGCCGCAGAGTGCGCCGGCGAGCCTCCGCCAGCAGCTTGCCGTGCTCGGCCAGCCACGCCTGCTGCTGGTCTATGCGATGACCGCGCTGGGCTACGGTGGCACCTTCCTGGCCTTCACCTATCTGGCGCCGATCCTGCAGGACGTCACCGGCCTTCCGGCCAACGCCGTGAGCCTGGTGCTGCTGGTGTACGGCGTATCGGTGGCGATCGGCAACCTGTGGGGCGGGCGCATGGCCGACCGCATGGGTCCGGTGCCCGCGCTGAAGCGCATCTTCGGACTGCTGGCATTGGTGCTGTTCGTCCTCACGTTCACTGCCTACAACACCTGGTTGATGCTGCTGACGGTGCTGGCGCTGGGTGCGGTGGCATTCGGCAACGTGCCCGGCCTGCAGGTCTACGTGGTCAAGCAGGCGCAGCGCTATGCACCGCAGGCCACCGACGTGGCATCGGGCCTGAACATTGCCGCGTTCAACGTCGGCATCGCCCTGGGCGCCTCGCTGGGCGGTCTGGTGGTGGAGCACATCGGCCTGATGCATACGCCCTGGCTGGGCGCGCTGGTGGTCGTACTGGCCTACGCGCTGACCGTGCTCAGTGGCCGCCTCGACCGCCGTGATGGCGTCGACCACCGCGCCGACGGCATTGCCGCCACCGCGCATTGATCCATGCAATGCACCGTTGCCGGCATGCATACGGTGCCTGTCCTACCCTCTTCCTTCTGCTACTCCCTTCCCCCCGTTGGAGCTTCCCATGACTGTCCCCGCTTTCGGTCTCGGCACCTTCCGCCTCAAAGACCAGACCGTGATCGACTCGGTGCGCAATGCACTGGAGGTCGGCTACCGCGCCATCGATACCGCGCAGATCTACGGCAACGAAGCCGAAGTCGGCCAGGCCATCGCCGAGTCGGGCGTGCCGCGTGATGATCTGTACTTGACCACCAAGGTGTGGATCACCGAGTTCAAGCGCGATGCGCTGCTGGCCAGCCTGCGTGCCAGTCTGGAGAAGCTGCGCACCGACCGCGTCGACCTGGCGCTGATCCACTGGCCGTCACCGAATGACAAGGTCGATGTGCCGATGGAGGAATACCTGCCGGCACTGGCCGAGGCCAAGGCGCAAGGGCTGACCAAGGCGATCGGCATCTCCAACTTCACCATCGCGCAGACCCGCAAGGCGATCGAGATCCTCGGCGCCGAGGCCATCGCCACCAACCAGATCGAGATCCACCCGTACCTGCAGAACCGCCTGCTGGTGAAGTTCCTGCAGGACAACGGCATCCACATCACCGCCTACATGAGTCTGGCTTATGGCGAAGTGCTGAAGGACCCGGTGATCCAGGCCATTGCCGGCCGTCACCAGGCTACGCCGGCGCAGGTTGCGCTGGCGTGGGCGCTGCAGCAGGGCTTCTCGGTCATTCCGTCGTCGACCAAGCGCGAAAACCTGGCAGCCAACCTGGAAGCAGCGGCCGTACGCCTGACCGACGAAGACATGGCGCAGATCGCCAAGCTGGATCGCGGCCATCGCCTCGCGAATCCGGAAGGGATTGCCCCGGCCTGGGATTGATCCCAACTGGGGTTACGTATCGGAATCGTAGGTGCCGACCTTGGTCGGCACTGGCCTCTGGTCAGTCGATGACACATCGTGCCGACCAAGGTCGGCACCTACCAAAGGCAGAGCTATCCCTCGCCTTGCAGCAACCACCCACGCATGGCCGCACTGACCTCGTCCGGCTTTTCCATCGGTGCCAGGTGCCCGCAATCGGGCACCACCACCAGCTGCGAGTGCGGCACCAGGGCGTGCATCTCCTCGCTCACCGCCAGCGGCGTGATGCGGTCGTTTGCGCCGCAGACGATCAGCAGCGGATCGCGGTACCCGGCCAGCACATCGTGGCCATCGCGGCGCTCCAGCGCGCTCTGGCGCAGGAACACTTCGGCGCCCAACCGCGCGGTCATGTCGCGCACACGCTGCACCAGCACGTAGTCATCCAGCCGAGAAGCATCGATGTAGCTGCGCATCAGCACGTCACCGAAGCCGTGGAATTTTCCCGGCAAGCGCACGCTGGCACGTTGGCTGCGGCGCTGCTCGGCACGTTCCGGCGAATCGGCATGGATCGAGGTATCGATCAACGCCAGCTTCAGCACGCGCTCGGGCGCGATGCGCAGGATCTGCTGGGCGACGAAACCGCCCAGCGAGAAACCGGCCAGCGCAAAGCGCTCCGGCGCCTGCGCCAGCACGTCCTCGGCTACGCCCTGCAGGGTTTCGCCGCGGGTCTGGTCACCCACCGTGCAATCGGCGATGTCGGCCAGGTCAGCCAACTGTGCGCGCCACAGCTCGGCATCGTTGAGCAGGCCGGGCAGCAGCAACAGGGGGATACGGTCGGTCATGGGGGTATTGTCGCGCCGGTGCGGTGGCGGCGCCATGCCAGCGACCGCGCATGACATCAAGATGGCTGGCGGCCTCATGCAGAAACAGAATCCGAGGCCGGCGGTAGAGGGCACGGGCCAGAACCACGCGCTGCTTCTGACCGCCTGAAAGCGAATTGCCCATGTCTCCGATAAGACCGTGATAAGCCATCGGCAGCCCCGCGATATCGTCGTGCACGGCTGCCATCCGAGCAGTTTCCTCGATGCGCTGTTCATCGAAGCCGCTATCGAAGCCGCTATCGAAGCCGCTGATGTTGTCGGCAATGCTTCCGGCAAACAACTGGTCATCCGGGATCGCATCAAGCTCGCTGACCCGGGCGAAAAGCCGCATCGAATCAATCTCGTGCAGCGCCAACTACATGCGCGAATCGCTCAATGCGCATCACTGCTGCAGCAGGCGGGTCCATCTCGTAAAGGAAAATCTCGCGCCGGGTCTGCTTGCACTTGCCCAGACCCTGCGTATCGCCAAATGTCAGCTGCATGGATGGCTTCTCAACGTGTGCCTCTATTGTCTCTCAGGCTGCCGGCCAGCGGACGGTACTACCGAAATAGTTGTTCAGAACGTCCGTAGATGCAGGCCATGAGGACGACAAATCTCGCACAGCTATCAGTCATCGATGGACTAGAAACAAACCAATCTATAGATACAGAGCGCTAGTCATCCCTCTCGATCTGCACATCTACCTTATCCCGAAAAATAACTGAAATGAAAGACAAGAGCAGAGCTGGAAGTGCCAAAAGCAGCACGAACGACAAAGGCGCACCGAACGACCATAGAGCGGCAGAAAATACGGCAGCCGAAATTCCAAGCAGCAGGAACGAGCACTTAATTTTCCCTATTAACAGGTAACTTGCCGTCGAACACAACAGCGAAAATGCGGTAACAAAAACTCCGACCTCCTGAGGAACCTGCAAAGGCTCAGCACCCCGAAGCGCCGCCACCAGCATCAGCGCTGAGGCAAACGCCATTGCTACCAGGGAAATGAAATAGAACCTGCCATGCCGCTCATCAAATCCATCAGTAATCTTCATATCGACCCTCAAAGGATCGCAGGGCGAAAGCGCCGCGATCCAGCTAATGATTTACCAGAGCTAGGGATGTTCTGAACGGCTCCCTGCGAACTGTGCAGCAGTGCCCGCCACGGATTTCGGCGTTGGGGGACACTATTAAGTCGCATAGTGGAATACATCATACGACTGACATTTGGGGATGCGCAGGGCCTGGGCAAGCCCAAGCAGACCCGGCGCGAGATTCTCCTTTACGAGATGGACCCGCCTGCTGCAGCAGTGATGTGCATTGAGCGATCCGGGCATGTAGTAAGCGCTGCACGAGATTGATTCGATGCGGCTGTTCGACCGGCTCATCAGTCGTTCTCAGGTCAAGATACCCTGCATGACTCGCGCGGACTCCATGCCAAGCGTCGAGAAGAGTCATGACGATTGCTCTGGTCCATCAGCTGCCGCATTGAAACCAGTACGGACTTGGCGCCCTTGCGGGAATCAGCCGCAGGAGCAGCTCAAGCGGCATCCTTGCAAAGTGATCATTTCGACGCGTGCTCTTCCCGAATCCGCTCGCGCCTGACGTCGGCACGCCTGGCTATCACAATGACAACCGCTCCTATGAACAAGAACGGCAAGATCCGACCGCCTGCAGTTGCGGCCACCATAGCTAGGCAGCACACGCAGCTGGCGAAGGTCTTTTCGCTGATACCTTGGATCCTCACAAATTTCCTCATGCCTGCAACATCGGGAAACATCTTCTTTCAGTAAGGTCACGAAGGGTCGCTGCCACGCAGTGGCGCAATGGTAGCGTTGCTTCTTCGCTGAGTTGAAGAGCGAAATGCGTCAGTAGCCGCTTCTTTCCTTCTGGTGATTCAGTCACTCCTACGCAAGAGACACAGCAGGCACCCGGTACGCCGACATGCGTGGACCATTCGGACGTCACTGGCGCAGGGTACAAGCCATCGTTGTAGTCTGTATTCAATCGTCAGAACGACTGACAGCAGCGCAATCATCAGCATGAGCTTGCTTTACGACGCCACCGACGTGATGACCGGGCTGACCGAGGTGCTGTGCTATGGCACGGCGGTGGTGGTGGAGCCCCTCCGCTAACCTGGCCGTAGAGTCGAGCTTGCTCGACTGCTTCCCGATGACGACATTCGAGCAAGCTCGACTCTACAAGTCCGGTGCCGGCACCTCGACCTGCTGCACCGGCAGGGTCACCATCATCACCGTCGGATCGTCTGGATCCAGCCTGGTCTTGAAGCCCAGGCTCTGGCACATCGCCAGCATGGTGCTGTTCTCGCGCAGCACCTGGCCTTCGACCACGTCCAGGCCCAGCCACTTGGCGTACTCGATCATGATCGCCATCAACCGCCAGCCGATGCCGTGGCCCTTCAGGTCCGAACGGATCAGGATGCCGTACTCGCCACGGTGGTAATCGGCATCGGCGTGCAGGCGCACCGCACCCAGCATTTCGCCGCTGCGCGGTTCGATCGCCACCAGCGCGATCGAGCGTGCGTAATCGAGCTGGGTCAGGCGCGCGATGAACTCGTGGCTGAAGTGCTTCACCGACTGGAAGAAACGCAGGCGCAGATCCTCGTCACTGACGCGGGCGAAGAACGCACGGAACAGTGCGTCGTCCTCCGGCCGCACCGGGCGCACGAAGGCACGGCCGCCATCGGACAGCTCGATGGTGCGCTCCCACTCCTTCGGGTACGGGAACACCGAGAAACGTGGATGGCCGCGGCCCTTGTGCAGGATGCGCGACGGCGCCACCGCTACGCGGGCATCGAGGGCGAGGATGCCCTTGCCGTCGACCAGCAGCGGGTTGATGTCCAGCGTGCGCACCTCGGGGATATCGGCAGCCAGTTGTGCAAGCTTCACCAGCGCCAGCGCCAGTGCGCGCTCGTCAGCCGCCGGCACGTCACCGTAAGCCTTGAGGATGCGCGAGGCGCGGGTCTGGCCGATCAGCTCATGGGCCAGGCGCAGGTCCAGCGGCGGCAGCGCCAGCGCCTTGTCATTGATCACTTCGACGGCAGTGCCGCCGCGACCGACCACGATCACCGGACCGAACGTCGCGTCATCGGCGATGCCGACGATCAGTTCGCGCGCCTTCGGGCGGACGATGGTCGGCTGTACCAGCAGGCCATCGATGCGTGCATCCGGCCGCAGCTGGCGTGCGCGCGACAGGATCGCGTTGGCCGCGCTCTGCACCGCCGGCAGCGTGGACAGGTTCAGGCGCACGCCATCCACTTCCGACTTGTGCGGAATGTCCGGCGACAGGATCTTCAGTGCGACCGTGGCACCGCGTTCCAGCAGCGGCTGCGCCAGGTCCATCGCTTCGTGCGCATCGCGCGCATGCATCACCGGCGCGGACGGAATGCCATAGGCCTTGAGCAGTTCATGGGTGGCCAGCGGGTCCAGCCACTGCTGGCCGTTGGCCAGCGCGGCATCGACCAGTGCGCGCGCGGCGGCCGTGTCGACACTGAAATCCTGCGGCAGGCTGGGCGGCGTTTCCATCAACGCGTTCTGCGCTTCGCGGTAGCGCACCAGGTGCTGGAAGCCACGTACGGCTTCGGCCTCGGTCGGGTAGGTCGGGACGCGTGCCGCGTTGAGCGTGGCGGTGGCCTGATCGTCGTTGCCCAGCCACACCGCGAATACCGGCTTGTCGCGGTGATGGCGCGGGCGCAGGCCGAGTGTGCGGGTGAGCGCCTGCGCCGCGTCCGCCGATGACGTGAATGCGGTCGGTACGTTGACGACCATCACCGCATCATTCTCGTTGTCGGCCAGCAGCGCTTCGATGGCCGCGGCATAGCGGTCACCATCGGCATCGACCACGATGTCCACCGGATTGCTGCGCGACCAGCCCTGCGGCAGCACCGCGTCGAGTTTCTCGATGGTGCTGTCGGACAGGTTGGCCAGCGTGCCACGCAATGCGATCAGCTGGTCCACCGCAAGGCGACCCACGCCACCACCGTTGCTGAGGATGGCCAGGCGGCGACCGGGGAACGTCCCCAACCGACCCAGCGATTCGGCGGCAGTGAACAGCTCGTCCAGCGCCCCCACGCGCAGCAGGCCGGCGCGGTTGAAGGCAGCACCGTACACATCATCGGCGCGGGCCAGGGCCTGCACATGGGTATCGCGGCTGCCCGGCTGCACGCGCTCGGCACGGCCGGACTTCACCACCACCACCGGCTTGGCACGCGCGGCGGCACGCGCGGCCGACATGAACTTGCGCGCATCCTTGATCTGCTCGACGTAGAGCAGGATGGCGCGGGTACGGTAGTCGGTGGCGAAGTAATCGAGCAGGTCGCCGAAGTCGACGTCCATCGTGTCGCCCAGCGAGACCACGGCGGAGAAGCCGACCGAGCGCGCCACACCCCATTCCACCAGCGCAGCGGCAATGGCCGAGGATTCGGAGATCAGCGCGAGGTCACCGGCCTGCGGGAAGTGCGCGGCGATGCTGGCATTGAGCCGTGCATGTGGTGCGATCACACCCAGGCAGTGCGGGCCCAGGATGCGCAGGCCATGCTTGCGCGCCACCGTTTCCACCTGTTCCGACAACGAGCCCGGGCCTTCGCCCAGGTGCGCGGTGAGGATGATCGCGGCCTGCACGCCGCGTTCGGCGGCGGTGCGCACCACCTGCGGCACGATCGCCGCCGGTGCGGTGATGACGACCAGGTCCGGTACCCAGTCCAGATCCTTCAACCGCTTGATCGTGCGGATGCCATCGATCTCGGCATGCCGCGGGTTGATCCAGGCCACCTTGCCGGGGAAGCCGGTGCCACGCAGGTTGCGCATCACCGCGCGCCCGGCCGAACGCTCACGTGGACTGCCGCCGATCACCGCGACCGACTGCGGACGAAACACGGACTGCAGGTGGTAGGTACTCATGCGCCTACGGTACCCAAAAAAGGGGACGGAGGGGATTAAGTCGTTTGTGCCTCATGTGCCTTAAACGACTTAATCCCCTCCGTCCCCTTTTTGTTCTGCATGCCGACCAAGGTCGGCAGCTACCAGAGCACGATGGTTCCGGCTTACAGCAGCGTGCCGTGCAGGATCATCGCGGCGATGCTGAAGTAGATCACCAGGCCGGTCACGTCCACCAGAGTGGCCACGAACGGCGCCGAAGCGCTGGCCGGGTCGAAGCCGAGCCGTTTCAGGATGAAGGGCAGCATCGAGCCGGACAGCGAGCCGAAGGTGACGATGCCGACCAGCGCGGCGCCGATGGTGATCGCCAGCAGGATCCAGTGCTCGCCGTAGTCGTGCAGGCCGCCCAGCTGCCAGATCACGATGCGCACGATGGCCAGGCAGCCAAGGATCGCGCCCAGCACCATGCCGGTGGGCACTTCGCGCAGGGCCACCTTCCACCAGTCACGCAGGCGCAGTTCGCGCAGTGCCAGGCTGCGGATCAGCAGCGAGGTGGCCTGCGAGCCGGAGTTGCCGCCCGAACTCATGATCAGCGGAATGAACAGGGTCAGCACTACGGCGCGCGCCAGTTCATCCTCGTAGTGCTGCATCGCGCTCGCGGTCAGCATCTCACCCAGGAACAGCACGCTCAACCAGCCGGCGCGCTTGCGCAGCATCTCGAAGAAGCCGATCTGCATATAGGGCTTGTCCAGTGCCTCCATGCCGCCGAACTTGTGCGCGTCCTCGGTGGATTCCTCGATCAGCGCATCGAGCACGTCGTCGACGGTGACGATGCCAAGCATCTGCTGCTGCGCGTCGACCACCGGGATCGCCAGCAGGTCGTGGCGGCGGATCAGCCGCGCCACTTCCTCCTGGTCCATCAGCGCATCCACGGTCACCGGCGGATTGACCTGGGCCACATCCAGGATCGATTCCTCGGGCAGGCCGGTGATCAGCCGGCGCATGGTCACTACCTGCTGCAGCTGCTGGCTGGCTGGGTCCAGCACGTAGATCGCGTACACCGTCTCGCGGGTGCGCTCGACCTGGCGGATGTGCTGCAGGGTCTGCGCAACGGTCCAGCTTGCGGGTACCGCCACGTACTCGGTGGTCATCAGCGCACCGGCAGTGTTCGGTGGGTAGCTGAGCAGCTTCTGGATGGCCTGGCGGGCGTCGGTGCCCAGCAGCGGGATCAGCCGCGCGCGTTCTTCCTCATCCAGCTCGTGGACGATGTCGGTGGCGCGGTCATCGGCCATCAGGCCCAGCAGCGCCGCAGCCCGCGCCGGCGGCAGCGCGGCCACCAGTTCGCCACTGCGGTGCAGCTCCGGCGCTTCCAGCATCTTCACTGCACGCGGCAACGGCAGCGCCGCCAGCGTTTCCGCGGCGCGGGTCAGTTCCAGCGTATTGAGGAATTCCACCGCGTCGGCGGTGTTGTAGTTCGCCAGCGGTGCAGCCAGTGCGGCGGCATCGGCCACCGGGCGCAGCAATTGCTTCTGGTTCATCGGTTTTGCCTTGTGGGGGTGCGACCTCGCGCAACGCCAACGCAGGCAAACCGTCCCGATGTCAGGCGGTGGCCATCGCTGGCGTCGAACGAGGTCGACTTCTACTGTCGCTGGACATGGGTTGGGGACTCCGGGATGCGTGTGCCGGCGGACGCGCCGCCAGCGGCGGGCAGTCTGGACCCGTGGGCCATGCAGGTCAACCCGGCCACCCCGCGCCGACGGCCGGCGAGTTGTTCTCGTGCATACACAGGCCGGCGCGCATAATGACGCGGTGGCACTCGCCTCCCCTTCCCCCACCCGAACGGACGCACTGCGGGCTTCCCCGATGACCAGGTATTCCCATGCATAGCGGTGGTCTGGAACTGGCCCTGGTGCTGCTGCTGGCGGCGGTCATCGCCGTGCCGGTGTTCAAGAAGTTCGGCTTCGGCGCGGTGCTGGGCTACCTGGCGGCCGGTGTGGTGCTGGGCCCGGACGGGCTGGGCTTCGTGCAGGACGCCGACCGCATCCTCGGCGCCGCCGAGATCGGCGTGGTGATGCTGCTGTTCGTGATCGGTCTGGAACTGTCGCCGGCCCGCCTGAAGGTGATGCGGCGCTCGGTGTTTGGTGCCGGTGCGGCACAGGTGGCGCTGTCCGGGCTGGTGCTGGGCGGCCTGCTGCTGCTCGACCATTTCCAGTGGAAAAGCGCGCTGGTGGTGGGCGTGGCGCTGGCGCTGTCATCCACCGCGGTCGGCCTGCAGCTGCTGTCAGAACACAAGTCGATCAACAGCGACCATGGCCGGCTCGGGTTCGCCATCCTGCTGTTCCAGGACCTGATCGCGATTCCGCTGCTGGCGGCCATCCCGCTGCTGGGCGGGGTAAAGAACGAGACCCTGCGCTGGGAAGACGCCGCCGTGGCCCTCGGCGCGCTGGCCGTGGTGATCCTGTGCGGACGACCGGTGCTGCGCAAGGTGTTCGGCATCATCGCGCGCACCCGCAGCCCGGAAGTGTTCACCGCCACCGCGCTGCTGGTGGTACTGGGCACCGCCTGGTTCATGCAGGAGGCCGGCCTCAGCCCCAGCTTGGGTGCGTTCCTGGCCGGCGTGCTGCTGTCCGATTCGGAGTTCCGGCACGAGCTGGAAGCGCAGATCGAGCCGTTCAAGGGCCTGCTGCTGGGCCTGTTCTTCATTGCGGTGGGCATGGGCATCGACCTCGACCGCATCGTTGCCGAGCCGTGGCTGATCGCCGCCGGCGTGGCGATCCTGCTGGTGGTCAAATTCAGCCTGCTGTACGTGATCGGGCGCATCGCAAAGCTCAGTTCACGGCACTCGCTGCTGCTGGGCAGCGTGCTGTGGCTGGGCGGCGAGTTCGCCTTCGTGGTGTTCAACGAAGCGCAGCGCGCGCACCTGCTGGGCAACGCCAACCATGACCGTCTGGTGGCGATCGTCGGCCTGTCGATGGCGATCACGCCACTGCTGATGATCGCGCTGCTCAAGCTGCTCGGCCAGGAGAAGGCAACGCCGCGCGAGGCAGCCGAGGCCGACAAGGTGGCGCCGGACAACCGGCCGAAGGTGCTGATTGCCGGCATGGGCCGCTTCGGCCAGGTCATCGCGCGCCTGCTGACCGCGCAGAAGGTGCCGTTCGTGGCACTGGAAGCGAACCCCGATACCGTGGCCGACCTGCGCCGCTTCGGCAACCAGCTGTACTACGGCGACCCGACCCGGCCGGAGATGCTGCGCGCGGCCGGCGGCGAGCACATCGATGTGTTCGTGATCACCGTGGACGACCCGGAGACCAACCTGCGCGCGGTGCGCATGGTGCGCCGGTTGTACCCGGACGCGAAGGTGCTGGCGCGCGCACGCAACCGCCAGCATGCGTGGCGCCTGATGGACATGTCGGCCGAGCCGTTCCGCGAAGTGTTCGGCACCAGCCTGGAAATGAGCGGGCGCGTGCTGACTGCATTGGGTGTTGCACCTGAAGTGGCCGAACGCCACGTGCAGCGCTTCCGTGAGCATGACGAGCAGCTGCTGCGCGACCAGTACCTGGTGTACGACGACGAGGCGGCGGTGATCCAGACCTCGCGCGATGCACGCAACGACCTGATGCACCTGTTCGAGGCCGACGCGGAAAGCGACGGCAAGTAGGCGTGCCGACCAACGGTCGGCACCCACCACAGATTGCGGTAGTGCCGGCCGCTGGCCGGCAGCCTCGGGATTCCGGTGGTTTCATGAGGTTGCCGGCCAGCGGCCGGCACTACCCACTGCGGATTCCGGCAGTAGATCCACGCCATGCGTGGATGCTTTGGATTCCGGACACGATCATCCACGCATGGCGTGGATCTACTGGGTCCCGATCAGCCGTTGTCGCGCAGGAACCGCGCCATCGACGAAACGCCCGGCACGCGCGGTTCGAACTCGCCGGCCACGTCGATGAAGCCACGCATCACCGCGATCTCGCGCGGGCTGCGGTTGAGGCTGTCGCGCACTTCCGGGTCGGCACCGGCGCGCAGCAGGCGCTGCACCAGCAGTGGCAGGCCGTGCAGGGCGGCCAGATGCAGCGGGCCGAAACCGCGCGGATCACGCACCTCCAGGCTCACGTCCTCGTCCAGCAGGCGCTCTACCGCCGCCATCACCACCTGCTCGTCGCAGGCGGTACCCGGCTCGGCACGCGCACCCAGCAGCAGCAGCAGCGGCGTGACCGAACCGGCAGCGGCCTGGTCCGGTTCGGCACCGGCCAGCAGCAGGGTGTCGAGCAGGGCCAGCAGGCGCGAGCGGTCGCGGGCACTGAAAC
Source organism: Stenotrophomonas maltophilia group sp. Smal13 (assembly GCF_030236855.1). Taxonomy (NCBI): domain Bacteria; kingdom Pseudomonadati; phylum Pseudomonadota; class Gammaproteobacteria; order Lysobacterales; family Lysobacteraceae; genus Stenotrophomonas; species Stenotrophomonas maltophilia group sp. Smal13. The sequence continues at coordinate 207,945 of NZ_JASJSQ010000001.1, read as the reverse complement.
CGTACAGCGCGGCACAGTGCAGCGGGCCCAGCTGCTGCGCGTCACCGGCATGCACGTCGGCACCGGCGGTGAGCAGGCGCGCGACGATGTCCGGCAGGCCCAGCGCCGAGGCCAGCATCAGCACGGTCACGCCGCCCGGCAGGCGGTGTTCCAGCTTGGCACCGGCGTCGAGCAGGGCCGAAACGATGTCCACCTGGCGCATGCTGACCGCCGCCGACAGCGGCGTCGCACCACTGGCAGCGGCGTGCTGCGGATCGGCGCCGCGTGCCAGCAGCAGGTCGGTTACTGCCAGATGGCCACCACCGGCCGCACGCAGCAGCGCGGTGCAGCCCTGTGCGTCGACTGCGTCGACGGCAAATCCCAGATCGATCAGGCGGCGCACCGCATCGACGTCACCAGCCATCGCAGCGGCCGGCAGATCGGCCTCGCGCAGGGTGCGGCGCGGCAACGGCCACACCCGCCAGTCGAGCCAGTCGGCCAGGTCACGGCGACCGATCGACAGCGCCACGCCCAGCGGCGTCTGCCCATCGGCGGCACGTGCTTCCGGCGAGGCACCGTGCTGCACCAGCAGCTTCAGCGCGCCTTCGCGGGCCAATGCGGTGGCCAGATGCAATGCGGTCATGCCGTGGCTGTCGCGTGCTTCGCGATCGACACCGGCCTTGAGCAGGGCCTGCTGCAGGCGCAGCCAGCCCAGACGCACCGCCAGCGACAGCGGCGGATCACCCGCCGGCGAGGCCGCGAACGGATCGGCACCACGTTCCAGCAGTTCCAGCGCCAGCTGCTCCAGGCCACGGGCGGCCTGGTCGTGCTGTGCGCAGGCGGCAAGGAAGCGCGCCAGGCCACCGCGACCGGCCGGTGACAGGCCCCTCTGCAGCATCACCTGCAGCGCAGGCACCGCGTCGATGCCGCGCGACAGCAGCGCGAACATCGGCGTGTCGGCGCAGGCGTCACGCACATAGGGGTCGGCGCCGTGGCCGAGCAGCCAGTCGACCGCACGCGGTTCCAGCGCCAGCTCCGGATCGAGCAGCAGGCCGCCCAGTTCTTCCGGCTGGCACAGCTTGGCCAGCGCCGCCATGCCATCGGTGTTGCCGAAGCCCAGTGCCTCGCGCAGCAGGGTCAACGGCGGACGGTCCGGCAGCAGGCCACTGGCGCTGGCGGCTTCGCCGCGCTCGGCCAGGCCATCACTGACGGCGGCCGGCAACGGATAGGACGGGTCCAGCAGCGCCACAATCGCCCAGCGACCGGCTTCGGCGGCGTAGTCCACCGCACGGCGGCCAACCGGATCGGTGGCATCGGCGGCGATGCCCAGCTCGACCAGGCGCTTGATCAGCAATGGCGAGACATCCTCGGCCATCGCCGCCAGCTGCACCGCATTGCGGCCTTCGCCGTCCACCGCAACCAGATCCGGCTTGTGCGGCAGCAGATGCTCGACCACGGCAGCGCGACCGGCACGGGCCGCTTCCAGCCACGGCGTACGGCCCAGCGCATCGCGCGCTTCCAGATTGGCACCGGCACCCAGCAGCACGCCAATGATCTCGACGTGGCCAGCCAGTGCGGCCTCATGCAGCGCGCTGCGGCGCTGGCGATCACGCGCGTCAGCCCGCGCCTTGTGCTTGAGCAGCAGCTGCACGCCGGCCGGATCGTCGTCTTCGGTGGCGGCCGCGGCCAGCAACACCGGGGTGCCTTCGGCCGGTTCGCTGCGCGCACCGCGTTCGAGCAGGAAGCGGGCCAGGCGCCAGTTGCCGACCTGGCAGGCCACGGCCAGCGGCGACCAGCCCTCGTTGTTCAGCGCGTCGACTTCGGCGGCGGCATCGCGCAGCAGCGCGGCCACGCCCGGGTCGGAACTGCGCGCGGCATGGTGCAGCGGGGTGTTGCCATCGCTGTCGATGGCACGCGAATCGGCACCGTTGGCGAGCAGGGTCATCACCGCTTCGGGACGGCCGTGCCAGCTGTCGCGGGTGGCGGCCAGCAGCGGGGTCATGCCCCGGTGCGGCGCATTCACATCGACGCCGCGGGCGATCAGTTCGCGCAGCAGGCGCAGGTCGGGCAGCACCGCCGCCAGCACCGCCAGGCTGCGCTGGTCGCGCCAGTTCGGGTCCGGCAGCGCATACGGATCGGCACCGGCCTGCAGCAGCTGCAGGCCCCGGTCGATGCGGCCATGGCGGGCGGCTTCATACAGGGCCGGGGTCAGCTCCTGCGGCGCCATCGCCTCCAGCGGCGCGGTTTCGGCCGCAGCGGCGAACATCGGTTCGTGCTCGTTACCGGCGCTGGCCAACGGGCTCGCGCGCAGCGACACCAAGGGTGCCGGCGCCACCCGCTGCAGCAGCAGGTGCAGCACGGGAGACAGCAGCACCACCGCCAGCGCGGCGGGCCAGCGCGCGCCTTCCGGCAACAGGCCCGGCCAGGCCGGCAGCACCACCAGCGCGGCCAGCGCGATCACCAGCGCGGCGACACCGAGACCGCGCCAGGCGGTCAGGTCGCGTCCGGCCAGCGCCTGCCAATGCTGGGCGAGATTGCCATCCAGGCGTTCGACATCGTTCCACAGCGGCCAGGTGCGCCAGGCCGCCAGCAGGCCGGCACTGACCAGCACGCTCAGGCCCAGCACCGCGGCCAGGCTGCCGCTGTCACGCAGCGCCGCCAGCGGCCAGGCCAGCAGCAGCGCCAGCAACAGCGGCGCTGCCGTCCACAACGCCAGCAGCGCCGGCAGGTCCTGGCGCGCGACGATCTTCAGCGGCAGCAGCGCGCGGCTGCGACGCCACCACGACACACCCAGCGCGAACGCCGGCTGCGCCAGTGCCGCAAGGATGGCGCCTGGAACGCCGCCCACAGCGGCGCCAAGCGCCAGCACGGCGCCTCCGGCGAAGGCGATCGACAGGGCGCGCGGACGGGACGTGTCAGTCATAGTGGCGCGGCATCAGGCTGGCCACCGATGGCGGCACCTGCAGGTAGAACCCGCGCTCGCTCATTTCGCTGCGGACCTTTTCCGGATCGGCCTGGGCCAGGCGGCGCTGGGCATCCAGGGCCACGTCCAGGACGAAGGCGAGCGTCCCCAGCGAGGTAAGCAGCGGCGCAGGCAGCGCGCTGAAATCATCGCGACGGGGAACGTAGACGTAGGTGTCCGGCTTGAGTTGGCTTTTATAGACGTAGGCGTGCATGTCCGCGGGACGATAACCCGGGAAGAGCCATGATTGTGTCGGAAAGCCGACACCGGGGAAAGCCGTCAGCCGACGATGGCGGCGTGATCGGCGGCGTTTCCCCGGCGGGATTCAGCAATGTGGCGGCGGCGTTCAGCCAACGCCGCCGCCACACGGGCGCTTACTTGACCTTGGCGTAGGTGCCCTTCAGCGCGACACCGGCGAGGATCGCACCGGCATAGCATTCGTAGTTGGTGCTGCTCTTGAACTCGTTCTTCTTGTAGTAGCTGACGATGTCGACCACGGCGTTGGCGCCACGCGACTTGGCACCGTCCTGCAGCGCGCGCAGCGCCGACAGCGCGACCCAGCGGCAGGCCTCGGCATCGCTCTTGTTGGCGGCGTTGGTCTTCTTGTTGGTCACGTCTTCGCCCAGGCGCTGCTGCACGCTGACCGGCTGGCCGGCCAGGTAGAAGCGGACGCTGCCGTCGATGCCGGCGTCCTTGGCAGCCTGCGAGCTGATCAGTTCCTGCAGGGACTGCTCCACGCGGGTATCGCGGGCAGAAGCGGTGGAGGCCAGGGCCAGCAGTGCGGTGGCCGTGGCGATCATCAGGGTGCGGCGCATCGGAACATCTCCTTGTCGAGGGTGCGGGTAGGTTGCGGGAACAGCGGCGGTGGGGCGGTGGATCACTCGCGCCAGCGGCGGAACACCAGCGAGGTGTTGATGCCACCGAAGGCGAAGTTGTTGCTCATCACGTACTCGGCCTGCAGTTCACGGCCCTGCCCGGTGATGAAGTCGAGCTGGCCGCAGCGTGGATCGACCTCGGCCAGGTTCAGGGTGGGCGCGAACCAGCCGGCGCGCATCATCTCGATGCTCATCCAGGCCTCGAACGCACCACAGGCGCCTAGCATGTGGCCGACGTAGCTCTTCAGCGAGCTGATCGGCATGCGGCTGCCGAACACCTGCGCGGTGGCCTGGGTCTCGGCGATGTCACCGTGGTCGGTGGCGGTGCCGTGGGCGTTGACGTAGTCGATCTGCGCCGCGTCCAGCCCGGCATCCTCCAGCGCCAGGCGCATGGCCTGGGCCATGGTGTCGGCACTGGGCTGGGTGACGTGCTGGCCATCGCTGTTGGTGCCGTAGCCGACCACCTCGGCAAGGATGGTGGCACCACGTGCCTGCGCGTGCTCCAGGTCTTCCAGGATCAGCGTACAGGCACCCTCGCCCAGCACCAGGCCATCGCGGCCGGCATCGAACGGGCGCGGCGTGGTCTGCGGCGCATCATTGCGCACGCTGGTGGCGAACAGGGTGTCGAACACTGCCGCGGCAGTGGCATCGAGCTGCTCGGCACCGCCAGCCACCATCACCGTCTGCTTGCCGCTGCGGATCGCTTCGTAGGCCGCGCCCACGCCCTGGCTGCCCGAGGTGCAGGCACTGGAGGTGGTGTAGACGCGCCCGGACAAACCAAAGAACACACCGATGTTGACCGGCGCGGTGTGGCTCATCATCTTCAGGTAGGTGGTGGCACTGATGCCGTCGGTGGTGAACTCGTTGAGCATGCGGCCGAATTCACCGGTGGCCTCGTGGCTGCCCGAGGACGAACCGTAGGCCACGCCGGTACGGCCACTGCGCAGCACCGGGTGCTCGTGCAGGCCAGCCTCGCGCAGTGCCACCTCGGTGGCGCGCACCGACATGATCGCGACCTTGCCCATCGAGCGGGTGGTCTTGCGGTTGTAGTTCGGCGGCAGCTCGAAGTCCTGCGCCGGCGCGGCCAGCTTGGTGTTCAGGCCGGCATAGACATCCCATTCGGGCATCGTGCGCACGGCATTGCGGCAGCTGCGCAGGTGCGCTTCGATGGTCGGCCAGTCGTGGCCGAGCGGACTGATGGCGGCCGCACCGGTGACCACCACGCGACGATCGGCAGCCATCAGAGCATGCCTCCGTTCACCGAGATCACCTGGCGGGTGATGTAGCCAGCCGGTTCGGACAGCAGGAACGCCACCGTGGCCGCCACTTCGTCGGGACGACCGACGCGGCCGGCGGGAATCAGCTTGAGCGCGTGTTCGATCACTTCATCGTTGAGCATTTCGGTCTCGATCAGGCCCGGGGCCACGCAGTTGACGGTGATCTGGCGGCTGGCCAGTTCCAGCGCCAGCGCCTTGGTGGCACCGATGATGCCGGCCTTGGCGGCACTGTAATTGACCTGGCCGCGGTTGCCGGCCAGCCCGGACACCGACGACAGGGTGACGATGCGGCCCGGCTTGCGCCGCCGCACCATCGGCATGATCAGCGGATGCAGCACGTTGTAGAAGCCATCCAGGTTGGCGTGGATGACCTGGTCCCAATCCTCCGCCGACAGCGCCGGGAAGGCGCCATCACGGGCAATACCGGCATTGCAGACCACGCCGTAGTACGCGCCGTGCGCTTCGACATCGGCCTCCAGCGCGGCGCGTGCGGCCTCGCGGTCGGCTACGTCGAACGCCAGCACGCGGGCCTGCTGACCCAAGGCCTGGATCTCGGCCATCACGGCCTGTGCCTCTTCCAGGCGGCTGCGGCAATGCACCGCCACGTCGAAGCCATCGCGCGCGATGCGCAGCGCGATGGCCCGGCCGATGCCCCGGCTGGCGCCGGTCACCAGCACGCTTCGATTCCCTGTCATGCCTGTCCACTCTCCAGATAGGCCATCGCGTCGGCCGGTTCGAACACCGACACGTTGGCTGTCGCCCATTCGTCCTCGCCCGCCAGGATGCGGCAGGCGAACATCCCCAATCCATTGTCACCCAACAGCTCGCAGCGCGCCTGTACGCGCAGCCGCGAACCGCTGGGGAAGCTGCTGCGCGCGCTGCTGTAGCGGCGGCTGCCGAGCAGGAAGCCCAGCTGCGGCGGCTTGCCGGCCGCACGCGCACGGCAGCCGGCCCAGGCCGCGATGGCCTGCGCCATGTATTCGATGCCGACCCACGCCGGCACTTCGCCGTTCTCCACGAACAGGCCGGATTCGGGCACTACCAGTTCAGCCTCGAGGGTGTCCTGGTCCCACTGCGTAATGCGCTCCAGCAGGCACATGTCCTGGCGGTGCGGCACCACGTCCTCGATCGCGTACAGCGTGTTCATCGACGCTCCAGTGCCAGCACGGCATTGCTGCCGCCGAAGGCGAACGAATTGCTCAGCACCCGCCGCGGCGCCTGCGCCAGGCAGGAGCCCGGCGCGACCAGCGGCAGCACCGGCAGTGCGGGGTCGGGCACGCCGTCCCACCAGTGCGGCGGCAGCTGCTGCTGTGGGTTCTCGGCCAGCAGGATCCAGCACAGCGCCGCCTCGATCGCGCCCGAAGCACCCAGCGTATGGCCGGTCAGCGGCTTGGTCGAACTGGCCGGCACGCCATTGCCCAGCACCTGCGAGACCGCCAGGCTTTCCATCGCATCGTTGTGCCCGGTGGCGGTGCCATGCAGGTTCACGTAATCCACTTCGTCGGCGCCCCAGCCGGCGCGCAGCAGCGCCTGCTGCAGGGCGTCGATGGCCCCCATCCCCTGCGGATCGGGGGCGGACATGTGATGGGCATCGGCCGATTCGCCCCACCCGGCCAGGCACACCGGACCCGGCTCGCGGGTAAGCAGGAACAGCGCGGCGCCCTCGCCGATGTTGATGCCGGCGCGGTGCTGCGAGAACGGATTGCAGCGCAGGGCCGACACCGATTCCAACGCGCTGAAGCCGGCCACGGTGAAGCGGCACAGCGAATCGGCACCGCCGGCAATCACCGCATCGACGATGCCGGCGCGCAGCATGCGCGCGGCCGACATCAGCGCCTTGGCGCTGGACGAGCAGGCGGTGGACAGGGTCCATGCCGGCCCCTGTGCACCACTGCGCTGGCGCACGAACTGCGCGGCGGTGCCCATTTCCTGCTGGGCGTAATCGAAGCCCTGCGGCCACTGGCCTTGTTCGGCGTGGGTGCGCAGGGCCTGCTCGGATTCACCAATGCCCGAGGTGCTGGTGCCCAGCACAACCGCCACACGCTCGGCACCATGGCGGGCGATCGCGGCGGCCACCGCTGGTGCGATCTGCGCCAGTGCCACGTCCAGCAGGGCGTTGTTGCGCCCGCGCAGGGCCACCGGCAGGTCCTCCAGCGCCGGCAGCGGCGTGCGCACCTCTCCCAGCGCCAGGGTGCGCCCCGGCAGCAGGCTGTCGTTGTCGCTGAGCCCGCCCGGCACATCGGCGAACATCGCCGACGCGACCGCGGCGCGGCCATCGCCGAGCGCGCAGACTACGCCCAGGTCGTTCAGGTAGATCGGTGCACTCATCGGTCCTGCCCGGCCATGTCGATCGATTCGATGCGCAGCGCGTAGCCTTCGGCGCGGTTGTCCAACTGCACGCTGCCATCGTCCAGGCGCTGCAGCTGCAGCCACACCGTGCCGTCGCGCGACAGGCTGCGCTGCCGGCCGTCATCGCTGACCTGCCAACCTGCCGGCAACGCGGCGGCAATGGCCGCGGTCGGCCACAGCGCGAACTGCAGGTCATCCAGCACGCGCTCGGCACGCACCTGCGGCGGCAGCCACGGTGCGCGCTGCTGGGTCAGCTGCTGGCCGTCCCACTGCAGGCGCACGCCGGTCTGGCCCATCGCCTGCACCGCCAGCTGCACCTGCTGCGCATCGGCTTCCAGCAGAGCATCCAGGTCGCGCTCATGCGTACCGAAACGGAAATGCAGCTGCTGCTGCAATGCCAGCGGCGCCGGCAGGCTGGCCGGCGACAGGCGCAGCGGCGGCAGTTCCACCAATGGCTTGGGCATGCGGCCGGCACAGGCGGCCAGCAGCAGGCACAGCAGCACGGCCGCGGTACGGGCGATCAGGCGCTGCACAGCTGCTCCAGCACGCGCATGCGGCGGCCGCTTTCGTCGGCCACATACGGGTTGTTGGTGTCCCAGGCGTAGCCGGCCAGGATGGAACTGATCATGTCGCGTACTTCGGGCTGCTGCTGCGGGTGGTAGATGATCTTCTGGAAGCCGCCCTCGTACCAGCTTTCCACGAAGCGGCGGAAGGTCTTCACGCCGGCACGCAGCGGGATCGAGAATTCAGCTTCCCAGTCGACGGTTTCGCCGGCATAGCGGCGCGCCAGGCATTCGCTGGCCAGCTGCGCGGACTTGAAGGCGATGGTGACGCCGGAGGAGAACACCGGGTCAAGGAACTCGCCGGCATTGCCCAGCAGGGCGTAGCCCGGGCCCCACAACGAGCTGACATTGGCCGAGTAACCGGTGATGCGACGCACCGGCAGCACCGCCCATTCGGCGTTGGCCAGCAGCCGGGTCAGGTTGGGGTCCTCGCCGACGATGGCCTGCAGCTTCTGCAGGTCGTCGCCTTCGTAGCGTTCGAAGAACGACGGCTCGGCGACCACGCCCAGCGAGCAGCAGCCGTTGGAGAACGGGATCGTCCAGTACCAGACGTCGATGTGCTCGGGATGGGTGGTGATCAGGATCTTGTTGCGATCGAAGTCCGCTTCGGCCGGAATGTTGTCGCGCACGTGGCAGAAGATCGCGCCGCGCACCGGGAAGTTGGACGGCGATTCCAGCTGCAGCAGGCGTGGCAGCAGGCGCGCGAAGCCGGATGCATCGAGGATGAAATCGGCCTCGATGCGGTACTCGCTGCCGTCCGGACGACGCACGGTCACCGCCGGCTGCTCGCCCGGCTCGACCGCAAGTACTTCATCGCCGAAGCGCAGCGTGGTGCCCATGCGCTCGGCACCGCGCGCCAGCACGTTGTCGAAGTCGGCGCGCTGCACCTGGTAGGTGGTGCCCCAGCCTGGCGAGAACTTCTTCCTGAAGTCGAACGCGGTGCGCGCCTCGCCATGCACGAACGCGGCGCCGTTCTTGTGCTGGAAGCCCGCTTCGACCACGTCCTGCAGCAGGCCAGCCGCTTCGATGTACTCCATGCTCTGCGGCAGCAGGCTTTCACCAATGGAGAAGCGCGGGAACTGCTGGCGCTCCAGCATCAGCACCTGGCGGCCCTGCTGGCGCAGCATCGCCGCGGCCACCGAGCCGGCCGGACCGGCACCGATGATCAGGATTTCAGTACGTTCGACAGCATCCACAGCAGTATTCATCGGTGCGTCCTTGTTGCTCGATCAGGTGGGAAGAAGGAAGTCGGAAGACAGCTTCAAGCTGGCGGCAGGTCATGTGGCGGCGGCCGGAACAGCGGCGAGATCAACCAGACCAGGCCGATGCCGAACAGCAGCGTCAGGCCGAACGCGCGCAGCGCCGGGGTCTGCGACAGGCCCAGCAGGCCGAACGACAGCCAGGTGCTGGCCGCGCCCACGCACACCGCCAGCCAGGCACTGGCATCGCCACGGTGCTCGATCAGGAAGATGCCGTAGTCGATGCCCATGCCCAGCAGCAGCATCAAAGCCAGCACGTTGAACAGCTGCAGCGGCTGGCCGAACAGGCCCAGCAGGCCCAGGGTCAAGGCACCGGCAATCAGGGTCGGCGCGAACACGCGCCAGGCCTGGCGGCGGTAGCGCAGCCACAGCGCGCCGAACACCAGCGCGATGCCGACCAGCAGCAGCCCACCCATCAGCTTGCGGTAGTGGCCCAGCAGCGTGGAGAAGTCGGCAGTACGGTCCACCCAGCGCACGCCCGGCAGGCCTTCGGCCGCACCCTGCAGGGTGGCCAGCGCATCGGCGCGCGACAGGTCATCGACCATCACCACGCTGATCATCTGCCCACCGACCTCACCCACCCACAGGTGACGGAACGGCTGCGAGGCCGGCGAGGCCAGGAAGGCTTCGGCGCTGAGCGGCGCTGCCGCGAACTGCGGCCGCTGCAGCGGCTCGCCCACGGCCTCGGACACGGCCGACAGCACGCCGGGTTCCACCCTCGCGGTCAGCGCGGCATCGGCCTGCTGGCGCGACGGCGACGGCAGCCAATCGCTGATCGCGCGATAGCCACCAATGCGCTTGTCGTTGGCCAATACACGCAGGCGTTCGGTCAGCGCTTCTTCGCGCTGCAGCAGCTGCGCGGCATCGGCGCCCTGCACCAGGTAGAACTGCGCCGGGCTGGGCATGCCCAGCAACTGGCTCAGGCGGATCTGCTGCGCCATCAATGCCGGCGGCGACGACTGCAGGCTGCGCAGGTCGTCGTTGCTCTGCAGGCGCGCGATGCCGATGGCAGACAGTGCCAGCGTGATCACCACGAACATCGTCACCGCGCGGCGGCCATGCAGGCGCGGGAAACGCTCCAGCGTGTTGCCCAGCCACTGCGAGAAGCGGGTCTGGCGGATCTCGCCACCATCCAGCCACGGGAACCAGAAGATCACCGTGAGGAAGGCGGCAGCCAGACCGACCACTGAGAACAGCGCCATCTGGCGCAGGCCCGGGAACGGGGCCAGGCCCAATGCCAGGTAGGCCAGCGCACTGGTCAGCAGGGCCAGCCACAGGCCAGGCAGCAGATGCCGCAGCAGTTTCCAGCGACGATCGGCCGGCTCGGCCTGGCGCGAGGCGAACCAGTGAATGCCGTAGTCCTCGGCCACGCCCACCAGCGACGCACCGAACACCAGGGTCAGCACGTGCACCTTGCCAAACACCAGCACGGTCACCGCCAGCGCCACACCACAGCCGATCAGCAGCGAGGCGGCGACCAGCAGGATCGGCCGCAGCGAGCGGAATGCCAGCCACACCAGCAGCAGCACCGCCGCCAGCGACCCCCAACCGATGGTGTTGATTTCCTGGTTGGCCTGCACCGCGGCCGCTTCGGCGTGCAGTGGCACGCCGGCATGCAGGATCTCCAGATCCGGAGCGGCCGCTTTTGCTGCCTGCCCGGCACGTTCCAGCAGGCCATCGAGATGGCGTTCGCCGTCGAGCTGGAACGCCGAACCCGGCGTGTCGAACTGCAGCGCGGCCCAATGCTTGTCCTCGGCTTCAAGCAGGCCGTCATCGCCCAGCCGCAGTCCCGACCCCTGCGCCTGCTGCTGCCACCATTGCGGCCACAGCGACAACGGGTCCTGCCGCCAGTCGGTCAGGCGCGGCGCGCCCATCGGGCCGTACAGCGCGGCCAACGCCTGTTCGGCCAGCGCGCCCGGCTCGCTGTCCTGCAGCTGCTCGCGCTGGGCCGGGGTCAGCAGGCGGTCACGGTACGGCGCGTAGAACGCGCGCGCCTCATCGAACCAGCCTTCGATCGAGCCGCTGGGTACCAGCAGGGCGTGATCGGCGTCCTTGGCCATGGCTGCAGCAAACGCGGCCTGCGCACGCTTGGCGGCAGCGCCGTCCTTGCTGCCCAGCAGCACCACCACCTGCCGCGAACTGCCATCGGCAATGCGCCGGGTGACATCGCTCAACAGACGGTCGTGTGCATCCTGCGGCAGCAGGGCGAGGATGTCGGTGTCGATCCGCGATTGCTGGCTCCACAGGTGCCACTGCTGCGCGCCCAGTACCACCAGCACCAGCAGCCAGGCGATGCCCAGCCAGTGCCACCAGCGCCGCAACCGGTCCGGTGCGTTCGATGCCGCGGCCTCACTCAAAGCGGCGGGCCTCGTCGGCATTGAGCGTGGCCGGCGTCTCGCTCAACGCGCTGAACTGGATCTGCGTGCGGTCCTTGTTGGCCTCCACGATCTCGACCTGGCGCACGTAGCGGTCGCCCTGCAGGGTCAGCGATTCGAAAGCCTTGGCCAGCATCGCCGACTTCGGCGTCAGGCGCAGCCGCCAGCCTTGTCCTTCACGGCTGGCCGCCACGTTGAACTGGCTGGACAGCGCCTGCACGTCGCCACTCATCAGCGCGAACATGATCGCGTTCACCGAACGCATCGCCGGTTGCTGCCGTGCATCGAGTTCGACGCGGGTGCTGCCATCGCGCTGGCGGCTGAGGATGCGGTCGGCGGTGACCACCACCTCGGAGGGGAACGGCTTGAGCGTGGACCAGATCACGCCGTGCTGGCGCGCGACCACGAACCGGCCCTGAGAACGCAGCGGGTTCTTGAAGCCGCTGACCTGCTTTTCCTGGCTGAACTGGCCACGCAGCACATCCGGCCGGGCCACCGCCTGGGTGATCGCATCGATGGCGGGGTCGGCCGCCTGCACCAGCGGTGCGGCCACCAGCAGCAGCGCGCACAGCAGCGCACGGGCGAAACGGTTCGCTCGGTTCATGGTGCAGGCACTCCCAGGCGTTCCCACAGCACCGGCGGGCACTGGTACAGCATTTCCTTGCTGGCAGCGTCCACCGCGACCTGGATGGTCATCGCGCGGGTCAGCACCTGGCCGCTCTGCGCATCGAGAATCTCGTACTCGATCTTCAGCCGGTTCTCCCATTCCACGATGCGCGCGATCACGCGCAAGGCCTGGTTGAACAGCAGCGGGCGCACATATTTCACCCGCGCATCGACCACCGGCCACAGGTAGCCCGATTCGAGCATCTGCGGGTAGTCGTAGTCGTAGCGCCCGAGCAGCGCGCAGCGCGCGATCTCGAAGTACTTGAAGTAGTTGCCATGCCAGACCACGTTCATCGGATCGCAGTCATGGAAGGCCGGGGTCAGCGAAATCTCGCCGGCCCGTTCGATTGCTTCATTCACCGGCATACAGCTCCCAACGTTGCGCGCGGATCTCCACCAGCAGTTCCCGCAGTTCGCGATCCAGCGCGCGGTCTTCTTCAACCAGGGCGATGCGCTGCCCCAGGTCGGCGTACATGTCGGCCAGACTGCCATGCAGCTGCGCGTTCAGGCCAACCCGTTCGCGCAGCGCCAGGCCCTGGCGGGCAGCGATCAGCATCGCGGCCACTACCTGTTCAGTCAGCTCGATCACGCGCAGGCAATCGCGCGCGGCAATGGTGCCCATGCTGACCTTGTCCTGGTTGTGGCATTCGGTGGAGCGCGAGAACACGCTGGCCGGCATGGTCTGCTTCAGCGCTTCGGCGGTCCAGGCCGAAACGCTGATCTGCAGCGCCTTCAGGCCATGGTTGATGGCTGCGCGCGGGCCGGTAGCCGCCGACAGGTTGGCCGGCAGGCCGTGGTTGTAGCGGGCGTCGACCACCAGCGCCAGCTGCCGGTCGAGCAGATCGGCGACGTTGGCCACGGTGTTCTTCAGGGTGTCCATCGCCAGCGCGATGTGGCCGCCGTAGAAGTGGCCGCCGTGCAGGATACGCTCGCCGTCGGCATCGATCAGCGGGTTGTCGTTGGCGCTGTTCAGCTCGGTTTCGATCAGCTGGCGCAGGAACGGCAGGCTGTCTTCCAGCACGCCGATCACGTGCGGTGCGCAGCGCAGCGAATAGCGGTCCTGCAGGCGCTGTTCATTGCGCGGCGGACGCTCGCTGTGCAGGTCGCTGCGCAGGCGCGCGGCGATGCGGCCCTGGCCCGGGTGCGGCTTGGCCGCGAACAAGGTTTCGTCGAAGTGGTGCGCATTGCCGTCGCTGGACAGCACGTTGAACGCGGTCAGGCGCGTGGCCATGCGCGCCAGGTAGTCGGCGCGCTGCCAGGCCAGGCAGGCCAGGCCGGTCATCACCGCGGTACCGTTCATGATCGCCAGGCCTTCCTTCGGCCGCAGCTTCAGCGGGGTCATGCCGATCTTCGCCAGCACCTCGGCCGCAGGCTGAACGCGGCCGTCGTGCAGCACCTCGCGCTCGCCACACAGCACCGCGGCCACGTACGACAGCGGCGTCAGGTCACCACTGGCACCCACCGAGCCTTCGGCCGGAATCATCGGCAGCACGTCGTGCTGCAGCAGCGTGGCCAGGCCTTCCAGCAGCGGCACGCTGACACCGGACATGCCGCGCACCAGCGAGGCCAGGCGCGCGGCCAGCACCGCGCGGGTCTCGACCGGGTCCAGGTAACGGCCCAGGCCGCAGCCGTGGTAGGTGTACAGGTGGTGCGGCAGTTCCGCCACCAGCGCCGGCGGGATGTTCACCGTGCACGAGTCGCCGTAGCCGGTGGTCACACCGTAGATCACGCCGTCCTCGCGCAGCAGGCGGTCGAGGAAGTCGGCACCGCGCTGGATGTGCGCACGGAACGCCGGCGCGTCACTCAATGCGGCCTCGCACTGGCGCTGGGCCAGGGCAACCACGTCTTCGATGGTCAACGGTGCATCGCCAAAGCGGCACACGGGTACGGCGTCAGTCGTCATGCGGAGCCTGATCCCAGAAGGGGAAGAAATTGAACCAGTCCAACGGGGACTGGATGACCTGGAGTTCCAGCCAGCGCGCGAAGCGCTGTGCCTGTTCGGCCAGTGCGGCATCGCGCGAGCCACGCGGCAGCACGATGCGTTCGGCGAACTGTTCAAACGCAACGCGATAACCCTCGCCCTGGTGCAGGCAGGCCATCGTGTAGACCGGGCAGCCCAGCGCGGCGGCGAGCACGTAGGCACCGATCGGGAACGGCGCGCGGTGGCCAAGGAAATCGGCAGTGACGCTGCGGCCGCCCTGCACCGGCGTGCGGTCGCCGACGATGGCAACGAAGCCACCCGCCGCCACGCGCTCGGCCAGCATCACCGCCGTGACCGGGCCCATTTCAGTTACCTGCACCAGTTCCACCGCCGCCAGCGGGTCCAACCGCTGCAGCAGGCGGTTGAAGCGCTGCGCATGCGCGGTGTGCACCAGCACGGTGATGCGGAACCCAGGCACCTGTTCGGCCAGCACCTGGCACAGTTCCAGGCAGCCGATGTGCGCGGTCAGGATCAGCCCGCCCTCGCGGCGCGCGATCTTCTCCAGCACCAGGTCGCGATGCAGGTGGATGCGTTCGGCCGGATAGCGCCCGCCCAGGCCGAGGATCTTGTCCAGCATCGTATCGGCGAAGGCGAAGAAATGGCGCAGGCTGTCACGCCGGGTCGGCGTGCGGCCGAGCACGCCGCTGTATGCCTGCAGCCGCTGCAGGTACTGCATCGAGGCCTGGCGGCCGACGCGGTTGCCCAGCCAATGGCAGGCCACCACCGGCCACACGCACAGGCGGAACGGCCAGCGCCCGAACCAGCGGTGCACCCAGCACAGGAACAGCACGCCGGCCACCGAGGTGGATTCGCCGATGTCGGCCCAGTGCGGGGCCCCCTGCGCGGCCGCCATCTCAGCGCTGCCCCCGCAGGCGGCGCCACAGCAGGCGCGGTGCGCGCCAGAGCATGCCGAAGAACAAGCGGGTGTGCATGCGGCTGATGCGCACGTTGTCGCGCCACACATCGAAGTGCGAGACGCCATCGGATGGATAGGTCACGCGCGTGGCCAGGTGCTCGACCGGCAGGTGCCGCCAGTACAGGCGCACCATCACTTCGGTATCGAAATCCATGCGCCGGCCGATGGTTTCTTCACCGATCAGGCGCAGCACCGGCGGCAGCGGATACACGCGGAAGCCGCACATGGTGTCGCGCAGATGCAGCGACAGCGTGTTGATCCAGACCCAGATGTGGGTCGCGTAGCGGCCATACAGGCGCGCCTTGGGAACGCTGGCGTCGTAGGCCGGAATGCCACAGATCACCGCCTCGGGATGGGCGCGCGCCGCTTCGATGAAGCGTGGCAGATCGCGGGTATCGTGCTGGCCGTCGGCATCGATCTGCAGCACGTGGCTGTAGCCTCGCGCGCCGGCTTCGGCGAAACCGGCCAGCATCGCCCCGCCCTTGCCCTGGTTGACGTCCAGGCGCAGCAGGTCGACGCCCTGGCGCTGTGCCAGCGAACGCAATGCTGCCGCGCACGCCTCATGCGAGCCATCGTCGACCAGCAGGCACGGCAGGCCGGCGGCCTGCACGCCGTCGACCACCGCCGCGATGGCGTGCTCGTGGTCGTAGACGGGAATCACCACCAGTGGCGCGAACGCGGCACCGGCAACGGCCGGATCAGTCCGCATCGGCGAAGACCACTTTGCCGCTGGCATGCACGCCGTGGCTGGAGGTGTAACGGAAGGCCAGCACGTTGCGTGCGGCATCCCAGTCCAGCTGCAGGGTCAGCTCATCGCCCGGGCGGGCCACGTGCTGGAACTTCACCGCATCCATGCGCAGGAACACTGCCGGCATGGCGAACACCTGGCGGCCAAACCGCACCGCCCAGTCCAGCTGCGCCACGCCGGGCAGGATCGCCGCCTGCGGGAAGTGGCCCTGGAACGGTCGCAGCGCCGGGTCCAGGGTCATCCGCAGCGTGGCGCTGGCCGCATCGCGGTGATCCCAGACCGGCACCGGCATCAGCGGCTGGAACAGCGCTGCCAGTGCCGCCTGGGTGACCTTGCCCTGTGCGTTGATCGGCAGCGCCGGCACCAGCCGCCAGCGGCGCGGCCGGGTGACCGCGTCATGAGCCTGTGCCAGGCGTGTGCCAAGGCGCTGGCCCAGCGCGCGGCGCGCGGCCTCACCGCCCTCCAGCAGCGTCGGGTCGGCCGGTACCACCACCGCGGCCAGCTGCTCGCGCTGCCCGGGCAGCACCAGCACGCGCACGTCATCCACTTCGGCGTCTTCGCGCAACGCACGTTCCAGTGCATCCAGCGAAACGCGGCGCTCTTCAATCTTGACGATGCGGTCGGCGCGGCCCAGCAGGCGGAAGCGGCCATCGGCCAACGCTTCAACGCGGTCCTGGGTACGCCACCAATCCGGGGTTTCCAGATGTGCGGAGGCCACCGCCAGGCAGCCCTCCTCGATGCGCCACTGCACGCCGGGCAGCGGCTGCCACGGCGGCAGGTCGGTGTCCCAGCGGCGCCAGGCGATGCCGCCGGTCTCGCTGCTGCCATAGACCTCGGTCGGTGCCACGCCGAGCCACTGCCGCACCTGGCGTGCGGCTTCTTCCGGCAGCGGGCCGCCAGAGGAGAATACCGCGCGCAGGCGGCCATGCAGGCTGGCCCAGTCGAGCTGCTCGGGCAGGCGCTTGAGGTGGGCCGGGGTCGCGACCAGCACCGTATCGGTACCGGCCAGCGCACCCACCAGATCTTCGTGGAAGAACCGGCGTGGATGGATCAGGCGGCCGGCAGCCAGCGGCCACAGCACGCGGAACAGCAGGCCATAGATGTGCTGGTGCGACACCGTGCCATGCACCTGCACGCCTTCCAGCTGCGTGCCGAACGCAGCCTGCAGTGCGTCCACCTCGCGCGTCAGCTGGTCCATGCGCTTGTTGATCGCACTGGGTTGTCCGGTGCTGCCGGAGGTGAACACGCACAGCTCGCAGGCGCGCTCGTCCAGCGCCTGAAGACCCTCGTCCGGTGCGGCGTCCAGCGCCGCCAGCGGACGATAATCGGCGGACACATCGCCTGCGAAACCACTCACCTGCGGCTGCAGCGCCTGCAGCGTGGCCGGCAGATTGTCGGCAGCCAGGAACACCCGCTTGCCGGCATGCCAGGCACCGAACAACGCAGCGGCAAAGGCCACCGCATCATCGAAATACAGGGCCCAGTCACGGCCTTCGGCCGCCGCAAACGCGGCGCGCCAGGCCAGTACGCGCTGGCGGAAGCGGGCGTGGTCGATCACCTCGCCATCGCAGACGCCAACGCTTCGATGCGGCCGCGCCTCCAGCAGCAGCCGGTCCAGGGCAATCCACTCAGCCATGCGCGTGCGCCGCCTTCACCCGCCGCCGCACCAGCCACTCACCTGCGAACAACACGCCCATCATCACGTACGCCAACAATCCGTTGTAGAGCATCCAGACCCGGTCCGACGCGTACAGCGCGGTCAGCAGGGCCAGGCTGCCGTTGAGAACGAAGAAGCCGCACCACACCTGGGTGACGCGGCGGGTATAGGCCACCGCGAACGGGGGCAGGTCCGGTTCCTGCAGCCGTGCCAGGCGTTCCACCAGCGGCGGGCCGAAACGCAGGCTGGTGCCGAATACCGCCAGCATCACTGCGTTGACCAGCGCCGGGTACAGCTTCAGCGGCAGGGCCTGGTTGAGCACAGTGGCCAGCACCGCCAGCAGGCCGGTGCCGGCGGCCGCAGCCCACCACAGCGGCTGGCGCGTACTCAGCGCGCGCAGCAGGGCCAGGGTGAACAGCAGCAGCGACAACCAGCGTGGCTCGAAGCGGCCCATCGCCAGGTACACCAGCACCGGGTAGGCCAGCGAGATCGCAGCCACCACGACCGTGCGTGCGCGTGCCATGGTGGAGCCGCCGGCGCTGCGGTCAGGCGGCTGCCTGGTCCGGCAGCAGCCTGTGCACCACATCGACGATGTCCTGCACGGTGCGCACGGCCTTGAACGCTTCCGGCTGCAGGTTGCGGCCGAGCAACGGCTTCAGCTGAACGATCAGGTCGACCGCGTCGATGCTGTCGATGTCCAGGTCGTCGTACAGGCGGGCCTCGGGGGTGATCCGGGCGGTTTCGATCTCGAAGCTGTCGGTCAGGATGCTGACGATGCGTTCGAACAGTTCATTCTTGGTCATGGCAGGTCCTGGCACCGTTACGACTGGCGGGCGGCGACGAACTCGCCGAGCGCGCGCACGCTGGAGAAATGGCGACGGGTTTCTTCCGAATCGGCCGAGAGGCTCACACCGTACTTCTTCTGCAGCGCCAGGCCCAGCTCCAGCGCGTCGATCGAATCCAGGCCAAGGCCCTCGACGAACAGTGGGGCGGTCGGATCGATGTCCTCCGGCGTGATGTCCTCCAGCGAAAGGGAGGAAATGATCAATTCCTTGATCTCGTGCTCAAGTGCTTGCACGGTTCGGATCTCCAGACAGGTCGAAATAACGAGAAAGGTGCTCGGTGACGCGACGGGCTGCCAAGGCATCCCCCCTTGGCGAGTCGTCTTCGGCCAGAAATGGCGCGATCGGGATATCTTCGCCGATCTGCAGCCGAACGTGAAAGCGACGTGAGGGGACACGATACCACTTCTGCCCCTTGGTCAGCGTTGGCGGGCTGCAGGTGATCCGCACCGGGGTGATGTCCAGCCGGCCGCGGACGGCGATGTTGGCGGCCCCACGCTGCAGCCGCGGCGGCTGCCCGGGCACGCTGCGGGTGCCCTCCGGGAAGATCACCAGGGTGCCGCCGGCATGCACCGCGGCCACGCAGTCATCGACCAGGCCGGCGCCATCGTCATTGGAGATGTAGCCGGCGGCCCGTACCGGACCGCGCATGAACGGGTTGCAGGCCACGGCCCGCTTGACCACGCAGTCGGCGTTGGGCAGCAGCGAGATCAGGCAGACCACGTCGATCAGGGTCGGGTGATTGGCCAGTACCAGCAGGCCGTCGCGCTGCAGGCGTTCACCGCCCTCGATCTCGTACGTCATCACCCCCAGCCCGCGCATCAGCCGCAGGTGGCTGGCGAACGCGACCTGGACCACGCGCCGGGCGCGGCGGCGGCGTGCCACCGGGTCACGCATCAGCAGCAGTACCGGCATCACCAGCACGCCGAGCAACAGGCCGCCCAGGCCAAATGCGACAAAGCTCAGGCCGGTGCCAAACACCCGCCAGGCATGGTCGAGGCGGCGCAGCAGCTCAGCCACGGCGGCTCCAGCGCCAGCGCTGGCCGTGGGCCACGTGTTCCAGCGCCGGCGCGCCGGACAACAGGAACCGGTGCAGGTCCAGCGCATGCGGCAGCAGGCCGGGCGCAGTGCTGGCCTGGGCGTCGGCCGGCTGCCACTGCAGCGACAGCGTCGGTCGGCCCTCTGTCGGGGCGGTCAGGCGCCAGCACCAGGCAAAGAACGGGTCGGGTTCGTCGGCGAACGTCGCGTAAATTTCCGGAAGTGGCGACTCATAGACCACCACCCGCACCTCGCGGGCACCGTCGGCCAGCAGGCCGACGGCCTCCAGGCAAGCCGTCTCCACCGTGGCCTGGCCCGCCGCCAGCGCCAGGTAGTTGCCGCGGTGGCCGCGGGCGATGGAATACAGCGCGGCAATCGCGTTGTGCACGGACAGGCCGAATCCGGTCGGCGACAACGGCTGGTCGCCGACCAGCGCGCCCAGCAGGTCCATCGAACGGGCCACGTCGCCGTGGCGGCTGGCGAACACCAGCGGCACGTCACTGTCGGCGCCCTGCCCGTCCTCGCACCAGCACGCGGCCTGGATCGCCATCCGGCCCAGCCGCTCGATGCGGCGGCGCTGCATCGCCGGCACCTCGGCCAGCGCCGGCGTGTCCGCGCCGTGCGGCAGGTACGGCGCATCGGCCCAGCCCAGCCACTGGCTACGCTCACTCAGGCCGGGCGCCCAGGCAGCCCAGTCGACGATGGAGAATTCGATCATTTAGCGATGGTGCTTCAACGGGAGAACGATAGGCACGAGCCATTACGGCGACGCGCGGCGGCCCCCCGTTCCTGCAGCCGTGCGTCCGTCCAGGACGTCGCCGGCTGCCCCCCTGGCCGCCGGAAAGGAGCGCACGCTAGCACGTCCCGCGCAGGGTGTGCAGGTTTCACATTTCCCAACACGGGGCCCGGCACCGGCAGGCCCCGTGTTCAATCGATCAGTGGTAACCGGTGTCGGCGTGCACCTTGCCGCGGAATACCCGGTAGGACCACGCCGTATAGCCGAGGATGACCGGCAGCAATATGACCAGCCCGACCAGCGTGAAGCCCAGCGACGACGCCGGCGCGGCGGCCTGCCACAGGGTCATCGACGGTGGCAACAGATAAGGCCACATGCCCAGCACCAGGCCGAGGAAGCCGAGCACGAACAGGGCCAGGCTGAGCAGGAACGGCGGCAGGTCGCGGCGCGGGTGGGTGGCACTGCGCCACAGCGCGGCGGCTACCGCCAGGGTCAGCAGCGGCACCGGCGACAGCCACCAGAAGTTGCCGTCGCTGAACCAGCGCGCCATCAGGCGCGAATCGAGGAACGGCAGCCAACTGCTGACCAGGCCCATCGCCGCGATCACCGCCACCACCAGTGGCCGGGTCATCTGCCGCGCCAGCGCCTGCACGCGACCTTCGGTCTTCAGGATCAGCCAGGTGCTGCCCAGCAGCGCATAGCCGGCCACCAGTGCGGCACCGGTCAGCATCGCGAACGGGCTGAACCAGGCAAACGGCCCGCCCTGATAGACACCGTCCACCAGCGGGATGCCCTGCACCAGGGTGCCGAGGATCACGCCCTGGGCAAACGTGGCCAGCAGCGAACCGAGGCCGAACGCCACGCTCCACAACCGGCGCGATCGATGCGCCTTGAAGCGGAACTCGAAGGCCACGCCGCGGAACACCAGCGCCACCACCAGCAGCAGCACCGGCAGATACAGCGCCGACAGCAGCACCGCATAGGCCTTGGGGAAGGCCGCCAGCAGGCCAGCGCCACCGAGCACCAGCCAGGTCTCGTTGCCGTCCCAGATCGGCGCGGCGGTGTTCATCATCAGGTCCAGTTGTTCCTCGTCCTCGGCGAACGGGGCAAGGATGCCGATGCCGAGCACGAAGCCGTCCAGCACCACGTACATCAGCACGCCGAAGCCGATCACCGCGAACCACGCCACCGGCAGCCAGGTCATCAGGTCCATGTCAGCGCTCCTCCAGCGGTTCATCGGCGGCCGACAACGGACGTGCCGGGGTATGGCTGCCATGGTCCAGCGACGGCCCCTCGGCATACGGCTGCGGCCCGTGGCGCAGGATCTTCACCAGGTACCAGATGCCCCAGCCGAACACGAAGGCATAGCCAACCACATAGACACCCAGCGACAACGCGGTCATCCACGCACTCTGCGGGCCGACCGCATCAGCGGTGCGCAGCACGCCATACACCACCCACGGCTGGCGCCCCATCTCGGTGACGAACCAACCCGACAGCAGTGCGATGAAACCGCTGGGCAGCATCCAGTTCCAGCCGCGCAGCAGCCACGGCGAATCCAGCAGCCTCCTGCGCCACAGCTGGAAAGCCGACACCCAGGCCAGCAGCAGCATCAGCGTGCCCAGCCCAACCATGATGCGGAAGGCGAAGAACACCGGCGTCACCGGCGGCCGCTCGCTGGCCGGCACCGAGGTGAGCGGATCGAAGGTGCCGTCCAGGCTGTGGGTGAGGATCACGCTGCCCAGCTTCGGGATGGCGATTTCGAAGTCGTTGCGCTCTTCCTTCTCGTTCGGCAGCGCGAACACCACCAGCGGCACGCCCTCGCCTTCCTGGGTTTCATGCCAGTGCGCTTCCATCGCCGCGATCTTCATCGGCTGATGCTTGAGCGTGTTCAGGCCATGCATGTCGCCGACGAAGATCTGTACCGGCACCGTCAGCGCCGCGAACGCCACCGCCGCGATCAGCATGCGCCGTCCGGCCTCGACATGTGTGCCCTTGCGCAGGTACCACGCGCCGACGCCACCGATCACGAAACAGGTGGTGATGAACGAGCCCAGCGCCATGTGGGCCAGGCGATAGGGGAACGAGGGGTTGAACACCACCTGCCACCAGTCCACCGGATGCACGATGCCGTTGACCATCTCGTAGCCGGCCGGTGTATGCAGCCAGCTGTTGGACGACAGGATCCAGAACGTGGAGAACAGCGTGCCCAGCGCCACCATGCAGGTGGAGAAGAAATGCAGGCGCGGCGAGACCCGGCCCCAGCCGAACATCATCACGCCGAGGAAGCTGGCTTCCAGGAAGAACGCGGTCAGCACCTCGTAGGTCAGCAGCGGTCCGATGACCGTGCCGGCCACCTCGCTCAGCCGTGGCCAGTTGGTGCCGAACTGGAAGGCCATGACGATGCCGCTGACCACGCCCATGCCGAACGACACGGCGAAGATCTTCTGCCAGAAGAAATACAGCTCGCGCCACACGGGCAACTTCGTGCGCAGCCACCGCCATTCGATGAAGGCCAGCCAGCTGGCCGTACCGATGGTGAAGGCGGGGAACAGCACGTGGAAACTGATGACGAATCCGAACTGGATCCGGGACAACAACAACGCGTCCAAGGGACGCCTCCTGCCTGTGACCGGTGGGATACCGGACCACTTTAGGAGGATTTCGTTAAGGTGGGATGCGACCGGGTGACGCGCTGCTTCACTTTGTCGCAGGGAAGCTGGATGACAGGATGAACGGGCTACAGGGGCTTCAGCAGGGTCAAGGGCGGCTCCTTGGCGATTCGCAGGGCCCGGGGTACCAGTGCAGTCAAGCAGGCCGCCATCACCAGCACGACAGCGCTCGATATCGATAACCACAGTGAACCTGTGATGCCATCCTGTGGCGGCCCTATCCACTGCAACGACAACGCGCCGAGCAGGGCGCCCAGTGTGGTGAACAGTGAAACTTCGAACATGATTTCGGCAAAGATCACTGAGCCGCGAGCACCGAGTGTCCGTCGAACCCCAATGGAGTGCCGGCGCCGATCAAGCCAGGCGCCTACGACTCCGGAAACCCCGGCCATCAGCACACCGAGAACGATGGCCGTCATGACCGCGAGCACGGTCGTAGCGAAGCGATCAGCTTTGACGTAGGCGTCGCGATATCCCGCCAGCGTCTCGACACCGGTCGAATTCACGATCCGATAGGGCCGCTGTAGCGCATCGACAGTGCGATCAAGCGATGAACGATCAACCTCCGACTTCCACTTCGCCAGATAATAGCGACTGGCGCCCGTGGGAAGGCCCGGAAGCAGCGCCCATTGCGAGTCCCGCTCATTGCCTCCTGGTGCCGGTCCAGCAACAGACGCAAATACGCCCACGATGACCCGGCTGCTGCCGGGGCCGAAATACAGGTGGCGGCCAACAGCACTCTCCGTTCCGAACAGACGGGCAGCCAGCGCTTCACTGATCAGCACTACCGGAGCACCTTCAGCCATGTCGTCCTCTGTGGCATCCCGTCCCAGGACGATTCCCGCGCCCAGCATCGCCAGCAAGCCAGAACTGGCAGTTGCCACGGGAATGCGATCACATCCAGCAACGTCTGTCGTACCCGCGTTCATCGAGTACGCCATGGCCGACTCGCTGGTGCACACGCCGTATCGATGGGCTCTTCCCCCGAACGGAACAGCGTCGCTCACAACCGTGTCCTGAACACCGGGCAGCCGGATCGCGGACAGGTCTGCCCGCAGCACTGCAGCATCAGCGCCTTCTTCGACATCCGAGACCCTGACCACACCAATCGATACTGCGTCCCGGATGCTGCGGGTGTTCAATCTGGCGAAGCTGTCCAGCACAGATTGCAGTGCGAACGCACATGCCAGGCTTGCAAGCGCAGCCTGCACTGCAAGCAGTGCGGCGCTTCCCAGATGTCGTCGAGTCTCCCTCATTGATTCGAACATTTCAGGCAGCCCCCTTCGCGAAGGCACTCGACAGTGAGCTGACCCTGCAGATTTCAAACGATGTGACCAATGAACAGAGCAACGTCGTGACGACTCCCAGACCAGCCGCCATCAGCATTGCCCCGGCATGCATCGCTGTTATCGCGCTGGGCAGAACGTCTCCCGCAGCAACCACCCGGATTCCCAGCGTATAGGTGACGACAGCGAGCGCACCGCTTGCGACGCCCGCCGCGATGGATTCCCACATGAGCTGGATGAACACGTCTCGGCGTCGTGCTCCCAGTGCACGTCGTATCGCGAACTCCCGCCGACGGCGCCCCAGACTGAAGCTCAGCAGCGCCGCCGCGTTGACGATGCAAACGCCGAGCAGGATCAGCGACAACCGAAGCTGCATCCTCGCCTGCTCCGGAACCAATCCCAGCCTGTCCAGCCAATCCATCAACGGCCAGAGTGCCACCTGCTGGGCGCCTGGCTCGATCCGAAGCCCCTTTTCATGCGCATAGGCGTTCAGACTCGCGCGGTAAGCGGCGACATCGTCTGCGGTGGGCAGCCACGCCCACAATTGAAGCCAGGAAACGTTGGCCCCTGCAGGATCCGTGTCCTGGTCACCACCCCAGATCGCAGTCCCGTCCAAAACAGTCAGCTTGTCTGCGATTGCGGTTTCAAGCGGCAGGTAGATCTCGTCAGGCTCCACAAACGGCCTGCGCGTGAGGTCTCCCTGAAACATAGGCACCGGATGCCAATCCTCCGCGACACCCACTACGGTATAGGTGCGTCTGCCCAGGTCCAACTGATGACCAACACAGCCCTGTGCACACTCGCGCTCTGCGAGCACACGCGACAGAACCACGATTCGACTCGCAGCATGCCCCTCCTCGGCGGTCCATGCGCGCCCTTGAACAACGGCAATGCCGAGGACACTGAAGACTTCGGACGTGGCGAACCTGGCGCGCAATCTTGCGCTGGGCTCTCCCGGCCGGGAGAGCGTCACCGCGCCCCCTGCCATTGCTGCCTGCTTCCACGTCCGGCCTTGGTTCAGAAGCACCTTCGCGTCTGGCCAGGTCAGTGACTGACCAGGATCCGGAGAGCCACTGCGCAGTGCATCTGGACGCGCGTCAAGGTAGGGGCGGAACAATGCCGAGCTCCGGCCTGGAGCGGGATCCGACGATGCCTGGAGAACAATGGAAAGCATCACGGTGGTGATCCCTACCCCCGCACCCAGCATGAGAGCGATTGACAGATGAGTGCCGACTCTCTGCTTGAATCGAATCAACGACATCTTGATGTAGTAACCGTGCACGTACCCTCCTTGGCCTTTGCAGAGCCCTCAACTTCAACTCGAAGGAACTCCCTGTAGAAGAAGTTGCTCCCTTTCTCCCAGCTCACCTATTCCAGCCATGTATGGGCTGCAGGCGCAGAAGGTCAGAATTTCGTTCTCTTGGTACACCAGAATCTCGCCCATCCTGCTGTCGAAAAGTTCCCGGCATGCGCATATGAGAGCGGGAAAGGCCCCGAGATCCGCCTTGGGTCGCCCCCTAGGGAAACTCAGTGCAAACGCCTCTCCGTGGTAGCTACATATGATTGGGATGCCTTGCGGCTGTTCGACGAAGAATGGATGCCACTGCCGCTCCCCTTCTGCGACATCAGAATCACCGTCCCAACGGAAGTAGGACCAGACTGACTTCTGTACGAATTTGTCCAGATGCGACATATCAGCCATTCGATGACCGAACCCAAAAGCAAAACGTGGCGTTCTAATGCCTGGAATACGCTCGGAAAGAAGCTTCCACTGCACATTCAAGGGGAGAAGCGATCTACTCACTCCGCGAGGACCAATTCCATACGTCAGTGTGTGCGCTCGCGATAGAACCGAACCCAAAGCTGTGTGTGCCCAGTTCTCATGCAATCCGAATGCACGAAGACGCTTGCCAATCTCGGTGCAAGAGAGATCGAAGACTCTGTTGATGATGTAGGCGGACCACATGTTAGGAATCGACGTTTCCACTATGGGTTCAATGATCTCAGCCTCCTGAAC
The DNA here is from genome assembly GCF_030236855.1 of Stenotrophomonas maltophilia group sp. Smal13. NCBI lineage: Bacteria > Pseudomonadati > Pseudomonadota > Gammaproteobacteria > Lysobacterales > Lysobacteraceae > Stenotrophomonas > Stenotrophomonas maltophilia group sp. Smal13. The sequence continues at coordinate 181,747 of NZ_JASJSQ010000001.1, read as the reverse complement.
GCACCAACTTTGAGTCAGCTCGTCCAGATGGATCACACTCACACCCTCGACATCTCTCAGCACGGTTGCGACAACGTCTTCCGGGTCGGAGTGGATGACAATGGTTGGAATCTTCATGCCACGCTCTCCAGCATCTCCCTTTGCACTTTTCGGCCGTACTGGGCCCTGATCTCCTCCTGAATTTCATCCACGACCGCCATCAGCTGCAATGAGGCGGGTGACTCCAGTACGAATAGCGTCGAGATCTTCCGTTCGATGAAGAATCCGCCCGCTACGTGCATCAGTCGTCGCTTCATTCTCCTCCCGGCTTCTTCTCCAATCTCGCCGCCGACACCAACCAATCTCCCGAGAAGCTGATGGATGGCGTAGTAAACAAAAACCGCGTGTGCCAGCGAATGGTTGGGAATGAAATTTCCTGACCATGGTGAAACCGGGCGCACCCTGATTGCACCTGACATGAACTTCCCGTGCACCTCTTCATAGGCGGAGAGATACGAGTGTACGGACTCATGCAGAATTGCCTCTGCGCAAAGATCCACGGTCATTTCTGGCCTGTGAACATTGAGAATTCGGATGCAACCAACATGAATCGGCCGATACTCGGATCCAAGATTGAGTGGTGAAACCTGATCACCCAACTGGATCGACTTCCTCACAAACACACGCCTTGTGAATATTCGAATCAGCAGACCCAGATGTGGAGTGGCTTTATCCACGAGTTCTATGGCGGCTTCCAGCTTCTCCTGGATTACCCCAAGCTCTTCTGGTGAAATACTCATGAATGGATTGCAGAACGTTCCGCTCTCAGGTTCGTTCCGGCGTGCCAGTCCACTATCCACGTCCAGAGCGATCACGCCCCCCACTTTTGCGCGCTCAACCTTTTCAAATCCGAAATCACGCTGCCTTACCACCCACTCCCCTAGTGGGCTTTCGACTTCCTTCCCATGGTGCAACCCTCCCGCTTCTTCATGGTTTGGAGAAATTTGACATTCCGCCCTTGCGGCGAGATGAAGTGCTTCGATGGTCGAGACGGGCCTTCCATCTGGATCTTCATGAGAGACTCCATCTGGATCATCCATGAATCCAGAAACCCACGGGGATCCAAGCAATCTTCTTCTTGCCGCAGGATCCAGGTTCTTGAACGTTCTTTCAAATTTCTCCACACATTCGTGGTTCTCGAGTTTCTTCGCTCTGAATTTCGAAAGAGCTTCGCCCAAACGACGCGGAGCAGCTTCAAACCATGCATCCAGAAGTACCGAGCAAACGTCAACCGTTCTACGCGGATCCTCAATCGCTCTCCTGATTTCCTCTATGGAAGTTCTCATCAACCTCTCCTTGGTGGCGGACGGCCGCCCCAAGGGCGGCCGTCCGCGTTCTTAGACGTTGAACTTCTGTACTTCAGGAACGACATGCGCGAACTGGAGCTCTTCTGCGTCACCCGACGAGTAGTGACCGCAGTGGGTTCCACCGCTTGAGTAGTTGGTACATTGCACACCCGCGATCTCGCTATCGCTGATTCCTTCTTGCAGCTCCGCCCCGCTGACGAGGTTGATGTCCAGCACAGAGACGTTCTGGATCTGCGTGAGATCATTGGTCGCACTTTCCTGCGCAGCAGATGCGATTCCGGATAGACCAAGCATTGCAATGAGTGCCGGTGGGAGAAGCACGGATTTGCAGATCTTCGACATTGTTCCGCTCCTTTGAAGTTGATACTGCTGGATATGACCGTGAGCTTGCGCGGCTCCTGGCCAACGTCAGCGGTTGCTGACGATTTAGATTTTTCCAGCAGGGTCATCGACATCAATAGCAGCAGATTTCTTTGCAACTATCCTCAGTGCGAGGACCGTCACGTAGCGTCTGGAGCTGACGCAATCCGTCGGGTGTGGGGGATTGTCCGAGTCAGCGACCTCGGGAATGGCATAGGAAGGTTCACGCCGTATGCGACTGGTGTCGGTCTATAAATCGCTTAATGCCAGAAATACCAGACAGCCGCCGCCACCAACGCCCCCAACAACACCACCTGCACCACCACATAGCCCACGCCACTATCGCGCGATTCAGCGGCAATGCGCTTCTGCAGCGCCTCGCTCACATCCGGCGTTTCTTCCTGCTGCGTCTGCTCACGCAACGCCTGCGCCAGCGCGCGTTCTTCCGCATCGCGAGGGTCGGTCGATGGGCTCACAGCAGTTCTCCGGCGGCGGCATGCCGCGTCAGTTCCTGCTTCAGGACCTGGCGCGCGCGGTGCAGGTGGCTCTTGATGGTACCGCGTGCCAGCCCGGTCACCTGCTCGATCTCGACCAGGTCGAAGTCCTCCAGGTAGTGCAGGCCGACGATCAGGCGCTGCGGTGCACTCAGCCGCTCCAGCGCCACGCCAAGATGGCGCCCCGCCTGCAGCGCCTCGCTCAGTTCAGCCGGCCCCGGTCCTTCATCGCCGATTCCCAGTTCCTCCGGCACCTCCACCGCCACCATCCATTGCGCCTCCAGCCGTCGCCGGCGCAGGTGCTGCAGCGCGGTGGTGTAGGCCACCCGGGAAACCCAGGTGCGCAGCGAGGATTCAAAACGAAAGCGGTGCAGCTGGCGGAACACGGCCAGGAAGGTCTCCTGCAGCAGGTCGGCCACCTGATCGCGATCGCCCACCATGCGCCCGATCACATGTGCGCAGGTGCGCTGATGTGTCTCGACCAGTTGCGAAAACGCCGCCTGCGAGCCATCGATGATGGCCCGCACCAGGGCCTGGTCCGCATCCAGCGGTGCGGCGGGTGCCGCCGTCTCCGCTGCATCGTGGCGGCGACGGCCCCGCAGTGCCGACAATGCTTCGCCGAGCAGGCTCATCTGCGGGGCGCCCCCTGTGCCCGTGACATGGGCCGGCTCAGCCCTTGCGCGCGGCGGGGCGGGTGAAGTGCCAGGCCAGCAGCTGGCCCAGGCCAGCACTGCCGACCAGCGCGGCGGCGGCACCGAAGGTCAGGTCACGGGCACCGATGGCTTCCAGCAGGGCCATGGCCAACGCCAGGCAGACCAGGCTGATGCCCCAGCGCAGCGCCCCCTGGCGGCGGCGTTCTTCTTCCAGCACGGCCAGCGAGCGGATCACTTCCTCCGGCACGTGCGGGGCCACCAGCTTGCTGCGGGCGCGGGCATCGGCAATGGCGTGGATCGCGTAGGCGATGCAGATGAAGAGAGTGATCGGGATCAGTTCCTGCATGGTCGGGCTCCTGTTCGGTGGATGATGCGGGTTCAGGAGAATGGATGCGCGAGGCCGGTTACCGGTTGCACCACTTTGCCAATCCCGCTGCCATGACCTGTGGCCCCTGCCCCGGGCCCTTGCGGCTGCTACGCTTGGCCGGTTTCCTCTTCTGGTGCCGTCCGCCCATGTCCCGAGTGCTGCCCCTGTCCCTCCTGCTGTCGGCCGTGCTGGCCGCACCGGCTGCGCATGCCGCGCCGACGCCGATCACCATCGAACAGGCCATGGCCGACCCGGACTGGATCGGTCCGCCGGTCGAGAAGGCCTGGTGGTCGTGGAACAGCCAGCAGGTGGAATACCAGCTCAAGCGCAACGGCAGCCCGGTGCGCGATACCTTCCGCCAGCCGGTGGCGGGTGGCGTGGCCGCACAGGTGGCCGATGACCAGCGTGGCACCCTGGACGTGGCCGAGCCGGTCTACGACCGCAGCCGCAGCCGCAGCGCCTTCGTCCGCAATGGCGACGTGTTCGTGCGCGACCTGCGCAGCGGCGCGCTGACCCAGCTGACCCGCAGCAACGAGCGCGCGGGCAACGTGAACTTTGCTGCCGACAATGGCGTGATCTGGCGCGTTGGCCAGAACTGGTTCCACTGGACCGCCGCCAGCGGTGTGCAGCAGGTGGCCAGCCTGAAGGCCGAGAAGGATCCGCGCACGCCGCCGAAGGCCGACGTGCTGCGTGACCAGCAGCTGCGCACGCTGGAAACCCTGCGCCGCGACCGTGACCAGCGCGAAGCACTGAAGGACCAGGACCAGCGTTGGCGCCAGGCCGACCCGACCCGCGCGCCGGGCCCGGTGTACCTGGGCACCGACGTGGAGATCGCCGACAGCGTGCTGTCGCCGGACCTGACCCACCTGATCGTGGTGACCAAGCCGAAGGACTTCGACGACGGCCGTGGCGGCAAGATGCCGCTGTACGTGACCGAGTCGGGCTACGAGGAAACCGAAGACACCCGCACCCGCGTCGGCCGTAACGGCTTCGAGCCGCACACCCTGTGGTACGTGGACGTGCGCACCGGCAAAGCCGAGAAGGTCTCGCTGGCCGGCCTGCCTGGCATCAGCACCGATCCGCTGGCCGAGCTGCGCCGCAAGGCCGGCAAGGACGCACTGAAGGGCGAGCGCAGCCTGCAGGTGATGAGCGACTTCATGGGCGGTGGCATCCGCTGGAGCGCCGATGGCCAGCAGGCCGCAGTAATGCTGCGTGCCAACGACAACAAGGACCGCTGGATCATCAGCGTCAACGCTGCCGATGGCCGCGTGCAGAACCGCCATCGCCTGACCGACAACGGCTGGATCAACTGGGGCTTCAATGATTTCGGCTGGATGGCCGATGGCCGCACGCTGTGGCTGCTGTCGGAGGAATCGGGCTTCTCGCACCTGTACACCCAGGCCGGCACCGCCAAGCCGCAGGCGCTGACCAGCGGCAAGTGGGAAACCTCGGCGCCGGTGCCGTCGGCCGATGGCAAGGGCTTCTACTTCCTGTGCAACCAGCAGGCACCGCATGACTACGAAGTCTGCGCGGTCGATACCGGCAGCCGCCAGGTGCGCGAGCTGACCAGCCTCAACGGCGTGGAAGACTTCTCGCTGTCGCCGGACGGCCAGCAGTTGCTGGTGCGCTATTCCGGTGCCTACCTGCCGCCGCAGTTGGCCGTGCTGCCGAGCACCGGTGGCCAGGCCCGCGTGCTGACCGACACCCGCACCGCCGACTACAAGGCGCGCCAGTGGATCCAGCCGAAGCTGGTGGCAGTGCCGTCCAAGCATGGCGCCGGCGTGGTCTGGGCCAAGTACTACGAACCGGAAAACAAGGAACCGGGGAAGAAGTACCCGATCGTGATGTTCGTGCACGGCGCCGGCTACCTGCAGAACGTGCACCAGCGCTACCCGGCCTACTTCCGCGAGCAGATGTTCCACAACCTGCTGGTGCAGAAGGGCTACATCGTGCTGGACATGGATTACCGCGGCAGCGAGGGCTACGGCCGCGACTGGCGTACTGCGATCTACCGCAACATGGGCCACCCGGAACTGGAAGACTACAAGGACGGCCTGGACTGGCTGGTCGATACCCAGCAGGGTGACCGTGACCATGCCGGCATCTACGGTGGTTCCTACGGCGGCTTCATGACCTTCATGGCGCTGTTCCGCTCGCCGGGCACGTTCAAGGCCGGCGCCGCGCTGCGCCCGGTGGTCGACTGGCACCAGTACAACCACGGCTACACCAGCAACATCCTCAACACCCCGGACATCGATCCGGAGGCGTACCGCGTGTCCTCGCCGATCGAGTACGCGCAGAACCTGCAGGACAACCTGCTGATTGCCCACGGCATGATGGATGACAACGTGTTCTTCCAGGACTCGGTGAACCTCACCCAGCGCCTGATCGAACTGCACAAGGACAACTGGTCGATCGCACCGTACCCGCTGGAGCGCCACGGCTACGTCCGCGCCGATTCCTGGCTGGACCAGTACAAGCGCATCCTCAAGCTGTTCGAGCAGAACCTGAAGTGAGCAGCGCCGCGGCCACGATCCACATCGTGGCCGCGGTCATCCTGGATGACCGCGGCCGGGCGCTGGTGGTGCGCAAGCACGGCGCTGACCGTTTCATCCAGCCGGGCGGCAAACCCGAAGCCGGCGAAGCACCGCTGCAGGCGCTGGCCCGCGAGCTGGACGAGGAACTCGGTGCGCAGCTGCACGCCGAAACCGCCATCGCGCTGGGTACGTTCCAGGACTGGGCGGTGAACGAGCCTGGCCACCGCGTGCAGGCCCAGGCCTGGTGGGTGCAGGTGGACGGCATGCCACAGGCACGCGCGGAGATCGCCGAACTGGCCTGGGTGCCGCTGCAGCCACCGCACGGCCTGCCCTTGGCACCGCTGAGCGAACACCATATCCTGCCGGCCGTCGCCACCCGGGTGACGGCCCGCTGAGCGCGCGGGCACCGATTGCAAGGACACCGGATGTCAATGTCGATCCCGCCGATTCCTTCGCTGGTCCAACCGACCTATCACGCTTGGGTGCGCCCGATCGCACACGCCTCGTTCTGGCTGTCACTGCTGCTCACGGTCTACTTCGTGATGCAGGGACTGCTGCTGTGGCCGCTGCACAACCTTCCGATCTGGCACCTGGTTGAGAGGGAAGTACAACTCCAGCACCTGCACAGCCTGATCTGGCTTCTGGCGCATCCGGTGGCCGCGTCGATGATCGTCGCACTGCTGTGCCTTGCCTCGACACTGGCCAGCTGGGGACTGCTGCGCGAGCGCAGCTGGGGCCTGTGGAGCTTTGTGGCGATCCTGCTGATGAGTGCATTGACCAACTTTGCGATCGCCGGGTGGCTGGACGTGTTCATGCGCGACGTCATCCCGTTTCTCTCCGACGACGCCGTCCTGCAACAGGAACTCCATCTGAAGCGCTGGTTGATCACGCTGACCATGGTGGCCATGTCATTCGTACTCCTCGGCCTGCAGGGTTGGCTGGCCTGGCGACTGCTGCGACCAGACATCCGCTCGCGCTTCCACTGAGCCACACCCCTTTTCCGCACGACAAGGACCGTCGCATGCGCTTGCTGACCCTTCTCCCCGCGCTGCTGCTGTTCGCCGCGCTGCCTGCCGCCGCCGATGCGCTGCGCTGTGGCGAATACCGCAGCACCAACGGTGGCATGGCGCTGATATTCACATCGCCCAGCACCGGCTACCGCCACGACGACGGCAGCGAGCCGGAGCCGCTGTGGGTCGATCGCAGTGCGGCGCAGGCCCGACTGGTCATGCTCGACGATGGCGTGGCACTGCCGGTCCGGATCAGCGCCGATGGGCAGCGCATCGAAGACGACGTGGTGGTCTACACGCTGCGCCAGTCCCGGGATTGCGCCAGCGAACCCGCCGCGATTGCCGGCAGCTGCCGCGCCGCCGGCAGCCACTGCATTGCGCAGCTGCCCGCGGCTTCGCCCGGCCAGATCCAGCGCGCGTGCGACGAAGGCGTTGGCGCGGGCTGCTCGGCGCTGCTGCGACAACTGCGGGATGGCAGCCCAGCAAAGGCCACCGACGACGTCGGTGCCACGGGCTTTGAACGCCCGCCTGCCTGCCGCGAACACACGCCCGGGCATGACCCGCAGGCCTGCGAGCCGCTGACCAATGATGCATTGGCTGCCGCCATGCAGCGGGTGAATCAACGCCTGCAGCAGGAAGACGAAGACACGCTGGGTTCGCCGCTTCCGGCCGCTGCACGCGATCAGCTGCAGCAGCGGTGCCTGCAGCACCGCAGTGGCCGCTTCTGCGTGGAAGTGGCCGCGCAGCAATTGAACGCGCTGGAACCTGCGTTGGCAGTGCAGGCCCTGCAGGTGGTCTGCGATGCGGGCCGCGTCAGTGCCTGCGAACGTACTGCACCGCTGCGTGAACTCGGCACCGACCTGCGCCTGGTTCCGCTGCAGCAGGTGCCGTGCGGCCGTTACCAGGCCGACGGTGGCGTGATCGACATGCTCGACTTCGGTGATGGCGCGCATGCCCGCCTGCATGAAGGCGCCGTCCAGCTGCAGCAGAACGGCGAAACCCTTGTGCTGCGCCAGCTCGGCAACGGCGACCTGCTCGGCATGGACAACCAGACGGCCTACCAGCGTTACCAGCTCGTGCCCGGCACGGCACAATGCACGCCCCCGCGCGAGGGCCAGGGTTCGCCGTAGCGCCAGGAGCTTCCCGTTCGATCGTCAAGGAGACGATATGCATTCACCCGCACCGCGCCGCCGCTGGCTGGCCTGGGTCCTGCTGCTGGCCGCGCCGATGGCTGCCGCACAGTCACCACAATGCGGCCTGTTCAAGGCCGACGAAGGCAGCGGCACGCTGCGCATCAGCTCACCGAACCGCGGCGAGCAGAAGCACTTCGGCAGTGCGCCGTCTCCGGTCGCGTTCCAGCAGATCGACGGAAAGCTGCAGCTGGTGAACCTGGAGTACGGCCTGCCCAGCGCGCTGCAGGTGCGCGATCGTGGCCGCACGGTCGAGGTGGATGGCACGGTCTACCTCCTGCAGGCGCCCGCACAGTGCGCCGCAGCCGCCACGCCGGCTGCAGGCAGCTGCCTGGCTGATGCGGCGGCGTGCCTGGACAACCGTCGCGAAGCGACCCCGGCCGCCCTGGAAGCGGGGTGTCGGGAAGGCGTGCCCGGCATGTGCCTGCAACTGGCCGATCGCTGGCACGAGGAAGCCAAACCCACGGTCGAGGCCGATCCCGCCCTGGCAAAGGCAGCGCTCGACGCCGCCTTGTCCGGTATCAAACTCCCCGCCGCCTGTGACAACGGTGGCTTCGAACAGGGAACCCCGGCGTGTGCCGCCGCACTCGAGGCCGACCCGGCAGTGCAGGAGCAGCTGGTCAAGGCCGCGATGACGGCCGCCATGACCGAAGCCATGGTGACGATGACGGCACCGACCGTGCCGGTGATCATTCCAGCTGAGCGGCGGCAACAGTTGTTGCGGTTGTGCCGCGAGGTACCGCACGGCGGCTTCTGCACCCGCGTGGCTGAGCTGTCCTGGGACGCGGGAGATCCCCAGCAGGCGGTGCAGGCCCTGGCTGCGGCCTGCACCCCCGGCAATGACACCGCCACTTGTGAGCGCCTGCCGGCGTTGCAGGCGGTGGGCGCATCGCTGCGACCGCAGCCCGCAACTGCATTGCCCTGCGGCAACTACCGGTCCGACGGCGGCCTGATGGACACGCTGGATTTCGGCGATGCCGGCCTGGTCGGTGTGGGCTGGAGCAGCCATCTTCGCGCACGCGTCGAAGCGGGCGACATCCGCATCCACCACGACCGGGACGGCGACTTCGTGCTGCGCCCGCTGCCCGGCGGCCAGTTGCTGGGCCTGGATAACTGGACCCGCTTCCAGGTGTTCGTCCCCACCGGCGAGGGCCCGACCCGGTGCAGTGCACCGAAGCAGTTCAAGGTGCTGCCACTGCCGCAGGATTGCCCGCTGGCGCTGGCCAACGAGGGCGGTGCCGAAGCCTGCTGCGCGCAGGGCAAGCTGCAGGGCTGCAACATTCTCGGCAACCGCCTTGCGCTGTCCGGGAACTGGCTGCAGGCCGCCGGGCACTACACCACGGTCTGCCGCGCCGGCGTGCGCGAAGGGTGCGAGAACCTGGTGACCGCGCAGGGCAACGGCGCGGAACTGGACGCACGGGCAACCCTGGAGCAGCTGTGCAAGGCCGACCGCAGCGGCCTGCATGTGGCCTGCGACGTGCTCGGCACCCAGAACTGGGAGCTGATCACGCTGGGTGGTGCCCTGCAGAAGGCGGTTGACGAGGCGGCCGTGGACGACGCTCCGGCGCCGCGCAACTCCAACCGCAAGCGCTGAGCCGGCCAGGGCCTGCCCGCAGCTTCGGGCGGGCCCTGCGGTAAAGTACGCGCCATGAACGAATTCGAGCGCGTGCGCGCCTATCTCACCGACCTGCAGGACCGCATCTGTGCGGCGATCGAGGCCGTCGATGGCCAGGCCCGCTTCCAGGAAGACCTGTGGCAGCGTGCCGAGGGCGGTGGCGGGCGTACCCGCGTGCTGCGCGACGGTGCGGTGTTCGAGCAGGCCGGCATCGGCTTCTCCGACGTGGCTGGCAGCCGCCTGCCGCCATCGGCCTCGGCCAACCGTCCGGAACTGGCTGGCGCCTCCTGGCGTGCCACCGGCGTGTCGCTGGTGTTCCACCCGCTCAACCCCTACGTGCCGACCACGCATGCCAACGTGCGCTTCTTCCAGGCGCAGCGCGACGGCGAAGTGGTGGCCAGCTGGTTCGGCGGTGGCTTCGACCTGACCCCGTTCTATCCGTTCGACGAGGACGTGCAGCACTGGCACCGCGTCGCGCGCGACCTGTGCGCCCCGTTCGGCGAAGAACGCTATGCCGCGCACAAGCGCTGGTGCGACGAGTACTTCTTCCTGCGCCACCGCAATGAAACGCGCGGCGTCGGCGGCCTGTTCTTCGACGACCTGCACGGCGACTTCGAGCGCGATTTCGACTATCTGCGTGCGGTCGGCGATGGCTTCCTGGATGCCTACCTGCCGATCGTGCAGCAGCGCAAGGACACCGCCTACGGCGAGCGCGAACGCGAGTTCCAGCTGTACCGACGCGGCCGCTATGTGGAATTCAACCTGGTCTACGACCGCGGCACGCTGTTTGGCCTGCAGAGTGGTGGCCGCAGCGAAAGCATCCTGATGAGCCTGCCGCCGCGGGTGCGCTGGGAGTACGGCTTCACCCCGGAAGCGGGTAGCGCCGAGGCATGCCTGGCCGATTACCTGGTGCCGCGCGACTGGCTCTGACCTTCCGGCGCCACGCCTGACGCGTGGCATCTTCTCCTGCCTGTGGTGCGCCCTGCACCGGACAGGTCCTGCTTTGCCTCCTTCAAGGATGACCCCATGCCTGCTGCTGTTTCCCTCCGCCCCCGCGCTGCGGGCTGGCGCTCCCTGCTGTTGCTCGCGCTGGCCTCGGCCAGTCTGCCGGCTGCCGCGCAGTCGATGGCCTGCGGCACCTACAAGGACAGCGGCGGCACTATCACGCTGACCATCGAGAGCGAAGGCCACGCCTTCCTGTCCGGCCCCTACCAGGCCACCGAGGAGCTGCGCATCGCCCGCCAGGAAGACGTGCTCGGCACCGGCAACCTGTCCACGGGACGCCTGGAAAACTGGTTCTTCTCGGACAACGACCGCACGATCAACACGCCCTATCGCGAGTTCACCCGTGAGCACGCCGCCGCCTGCAAGACGATGCCCGAGCCCATCGAAGATGGTTGCGTGATGAACACCTCCGAGTGCCTGGAGGCGCTGCCCGAGGCCGCACCGGTGAAGCTGCACGCCTGGTGTGCCGAGGGCGTGGGCGCGGCCTGCTCCCAGCTGTTGGAGACCTACCAGCAGCAGGCCAAGGACGCTGCCCCGGCGCCTGCACGGGCCGAGCCGCCGAAGCCGGAGATCTGCAAGGAGGATTCCGCGTCCTTCAACGCCGAGGGCTGCAGGGCGATCGCCGAGGTGGTCGGGCTGGAGATGATCGGCAAGTCCCTGCTCGGGCTGCAGCATTCGGTTGATCCCGTGTTGCCGTCCGCGCAGCTCGATGAGCTGGCCGCACTGTGCCGGCAGCAGCACGGCGAGACCTTCTGCGCCGACGTTGCCGAGGTGCTGTGGAGTGGCGGGCGCCTGTTGCAGGCCCACGAAGCGCTGCAGCTGTCGTGCGTGCAGCGCGCGGACGGCGTGGCCTGCGGCCGCGCCAAGGCGCTTGCCAGCCTGGCCGCTGCGCCGGTCGCTTCACTGGCTCCGGTGCCGGCCACTGCGCTGCCGTGTGGGAGTTATGAAGCCGAGTACGGTGTGCTCTCGCAGCTGCGCTTCCTCGATGGCGGCCTGGTTGAGGCCGAGGGCCGCGACCAGCGCCTGCGCGCGCGCCTGCAGGACGGCCGCATCCTCATCCGTCCCGATGTCGGCAGCGACTTCGTGCTGCAACCGCTGAAGAACGGAAACCTCGCCAGCGTCGACGGCGGCAACCGCTTCGCCTACTACGAGCGCAAGCTCGCCGCAGGCAATGCCAGCTGCACGCCGCCGGTGGCGTTCGTGGAAATTCCACTGCCACTGGATTGCCCGACCCTGGGCCGCAAGGATGGTGCCAAGGCCTGCTGCGCCGATGGCAAGCTGCTGGGCTGCAAGGTTGCCGGCGAAGCGCTGTTCGAGGCCGAGAAATGGGCCGCGTCGCTGCCCTATTTCGAGACGCTGTGCGGCGCCGGTGTCCGCGAAGGGTGCCTGGCATTGGCAGCGGTGTATTCGCACACCGCCGACCCGAAGATCCCGCAGGCCATGGCAGCGATCTGCGCGAAGGATGGCGAGGGCACACATGTAGCCTGCGATGTGGACGCCACCCGCAACTGGCCGGCACTGAAGGCCGAAGCCGCGCTCTGAGGGCGCGGGAAGGGGTACCCGTAGCGTCGAGCTTGCTCGACGCTACACGTCAGGTGCTCTTCCTGGGAATGATGGTGATGTGCCCGTTGATCTCCAGCAGGGCCAGCTCGACATCCTCCACGCCCAGGCAGCCCTGCTGGCGCATGGCGGCCTCGAAATCGGCACGGGTGACCTGCTCACGGCGCAGAACGGCGTCGAACAGGCGCCCATCACGCGCGATCACTACCGGTTCTCCTTCCACCAGGCGCTCGATGCGACGGCTGCGGGTGCTCACCCAGCCCACCCCGTAGTTGAGCAGGATCAGGGTCGCGGCCAGCAACAAGCCACCGCCCAGCGAGGTATCGGTGCCGAGCAGTGCGTTCTGCACGGCATTGCCCAGCAGCACCACCAGCAGCACGTCGAACGGGGTGATCTGCCCCAGCGGACGTTTGCCACTGAGCCGGACCATGCCCAGCACCACGACATAGACCACCACCGCGCGCAGGATGAACTCCCACCATGGCATCGCCAGTGCGAACAGATCGGGCATTGTCTTCCCCTGCGGAGCGGTGGCCCAGCGTGGCGCAGGCCACGGCATCTGGCAACGGCACAAATAAAAAGCCCCGCTGACCAGGGGGAGGTCAACGGGGCCGGGGAACGGGCACTTGGGGAGGAGTCCCCGTTCCGAGATCTGCTCCAGGGGATGGGAGAGATCCACAACAGGCGTTGCGCCTGTCGAGAGTTATAGAAGCACTCCGAACACTAACGGTTCGTGAAGGGGCCCAATTTAATGAACCTTCATCAGGGCAACATTCATGATCGAGTCAGAAACCTCTGACGAATGAACGAATTCACGTCGTTTTCGGCCTGAAACACCCTCAGTGTGCTTCGTCCCAGTTGTTGCCGATGCCGGTATCGACCACCAGCGGCACCCGCAGTTTGGCCGCTTGCGACATGCGCTCGACTACCTGCAAACGCAACTCCTCGACGAAACTGCTTTCGGTTTCGAACACCAGTTCATCGTGCACCTGCAGGATCATCCGTGCCGGCGCGCCGCTGTCACGCAGCCACTGGTCCACGTCCACCATCGCACGCTTGATGATGTCGGCGGCGGTGCCCTGCATCGGCGCGTTGATCGCGGCGCGCTCGGCACCGGCGCGCAGGCCCTGGTTACGTGCATGAATGTCGTTCAGGTACAGGCGGCGGCCGAACAGGGTTTCCACATAGCCCTGGTCGCGGGCCTGCTGGCGCATCCGCTCCATGAAATCACGCACGCCCGGGTAGCGGCTGAAGTACAGCGCCACGTAGTCCTGCGCCTGGCCACGGTCGATGCCCAGGTTGCGCGCCAGGCCGAAGGCGCTCATGCCGTACATCAGCCCGAAGTTGATCGCCTTGGCCGCGCGGCGCTCGTTCGGGGTCACTTCCTCCAGCGTGCGCCCGAACACCTCGGCGGCAGTGGCGCGGTGCACGTCGGCGCCCTGCTCGAAGGCACGCACCAGGCCCGGGTCCTCGGACAGGTGGGCCATGATCCGCAGCTCGATCTGCGAATAGTCGGCCGCCAGCAGCTGGAAGCCCTCCGGCGCGATGAATGCGCGGCGGATACGGCGGCCATCCTCGGTGCGGATCGGGATGTTCTGCAGGTTCGGGTCTGACGAGGACAGGCGGCCGGTGGCGGCGCCGGACTGGTGGTAGCTGGTGTGCACGCGGCCGGTGTCCGGGTTGACCATCTCCGGCAGCTTGTCGGTGTAGGTGCTGCGCAGCTTGGCCAGGCCCCGGTAGTCCAGGATCACCCGCGGCAGCTCGTGCTGGTCGGCGATCGCCTCCAGCGCCTCTTCATTGGTGCTGGGCTGGCCCTTCGGGGTCTTCACCACCGCCGGCAGCTTCAGCTCATCGAACAGCACCGCCTGCAGCTGCTTGGGCGAATCCAGGTTGAAGCTGCGGCCGGCCAGCTCGGTGGCCTTCTGCTGCGCGGCCAGCATGCGCGAGGACAGGTCCTGGCTCTGCCGGCGCAGTTCATCGGTGTCGATCCGCACGCCATTGGCTTCGATCGTGGTCAGCACCGGTACCAGTGGCATCTCGATGTCGCGGTACACGCTGTCCAGCGCCGGCTCGGCCAGCAGCTGCGGCTGCAGCGCGCGGTGCAGGCGCAGGGTGATGTCGGCGTCCTCGGCCGCATAGCGGCTGGCTTCGTCGATGCCCACCTGCGAGAACGGAATCTGCTTGGCGCCCTTGCCGGCCACATCCTCGAACTTGATGGTGTTGTAGCCCAGGTAACGCAGGGCCAGCGAATCCATGTCGTGGCGGGTGGCGGTGGAATTGAGCACGAAGCTCTCGAGCATGGTGTCGTCGTGGTAGCCCTGCACCTCCACGCCGTGGCGGCGCAGCACATGCAGGTCGTACTTGCCATGCTGGCCCAGCTTCTTCTTCGCCGGGTCCTGCAGCACCGGGCGCAGTGCGTCCAGCACCTGCTGCATCGACAGCTGCGCCGGCGCGCCCGGGTAATCGTGGCCGACCGGAATATAGGCGGCCTTGCCCGGCTCGACCGCCAGGCTGATGCCCACCAGGCGCGCACGCATCGCGTCCAGCGCATCGGTTTCGGTATCGAAACTGATCAGGTCCGCCTGCTGCAGGCGCTCGACCCAGGCCTGCAGCTGCTCGGCGGTCAGCACGGTCTCGTATTCACCCGGTGCGGCCAGCGCCGGATCCAGCGTGCCGGCGGCCGGTGCCTCGGCGCTGCCACGGGCGAAGCCGGCGGCGGTGCCACGCAGGCTCGGCGTTGCTTCGCTGGCGGCCGTCGGCGCCGGCAGCGGTGCACCCAGTTCCTTCAGCGCCTGGGTGAAGCCGTAGCGCGCATACAGCTCGGTCAGCTCCGGCACGTCCTGCTCGCGCAGGGCCAGCGTGGTCGGGCTGGCGTCCAGCTCCACGTCGGTGCGGATGGTCACCAGCTCGCGGTTCAGCGGCAGGCGCTCCAGCGCGGCGCGCAGGTTCTCGCCGATCTTGCCCTTCATGGTCGGCGCGGCCGCCATCACCCCGTCCAGGTGCTGGTACTCGGCCAGCCACTTGGCGGCGGTCTTCGGCCCGCATTTCTCCACGCCCGGCACGTTGTCGACGGTATCGCCCATCAACGCCAGCAGGTCGATGATCTGATCGGCGCGCACGCCGAACTTCTCCATCACCGCGGCATCGGAATCCATGCGGCTGCCGGTCATGGTGTTGACCAGCTCGATGCCCGGGCGCACCAGCTGGGCAAAGTCCTTGTCGCCGGTGGAGATGGTCACCTTCAGGTCCTGTGCCACGCCCTGCAGGGCCAGCGTGCCGATCACATCATCGGCCTCCACGCCGGGAATGCGCAGGATGCTGATGCCCAAGGCTTCGACGATGCGGCACATCGGTTCAACCTGGCTGCGCAGCTCGTCGGGCATCGGCGGGCGGTTGGCCTTGTACTGGTCATACAGGTCATCGCGGAAGGTCTTGCCCGGCGCATCGACCACGAACGCCACGTAGGCCGGGCGCTCCTTCAGTGTCGAGCGCAGCATGTTGACCACGCCGAACAGCGCGCCGGTGGGTTCGCCCTGTGCATTGGACAGGGGCGGCAGCGCGTGGAACGCGCGGTACAGGTAACTGGACCCGTCGATCAGGACTAATCTGCTCATGGGTCGATTCTACGCGCCCGTGCCTGCACTGCGACGACACGGCACAGCCGCGGCGATGGGGCATAATCAAGGCTCTTTCCAGGCAAAGGCCCCCGCCGATGAAGACCCTGATGCTGGCTTCCGTGCTCCTGCTTGCTGGCTGCGCCAGCCTGGGCGGCGCCGGCGCTCCCCCGGTGGACGTCAAGGGCGCGGATGTGTCCAAGCGCACCATGGACAACGGCGATGTCATCGAGGAATACCGCGTGTCCGGCCAGCTGCGCATGGTCAAGGTGACCCCGTCGCGCGGTGCCCCGTTCTATATGTACGACAAGAACGGCGATGGCCGTTTCGACAACGACAAGGACGGCGTGTCGCCGGTGTACTGGAAGCTGTACAGCTGGTGATGTGACCGGGGTCGGATCCCTGCGATTCAGTAGATCCACGCCATGCGTGGATGGGCCCCTGCCGGCCCTACAAAAGATGACGCCGGCGCGCATCCTGCGGCCGGCGTCGGGTCCCCTCCCCGGGAACGCTTGTATCAGCGGATGACCAGCACCGGCAGCGTGCTGCGTGCCAGCACTTCGGCGGTCTGGCTGCCCAGCAGCACGCGGGTCACGCCACGGCGGCCGTGCGAGGTCATCACGATCAGGTCGCTGTTGCGCTCGCCGGCGGTCTCGATGATGCCGTCAGCCGCGTAGCGGTCCAGCACGTGCACCGGATTGGCGGTGATGCCCTGCTCGGCCGCCTTGGCCAGCGCCGGCTGCAGCACCTTCTGCGCACCTTCCTCGCGGTCGGCCTTGTATTCAGGGCTGTTCATGTAGCCCACGCTCCAGCCCATGGCGTCGTACATGCCGACGGCCCACGGCTCGGAAACGGTCACGATATCGACCTCGGCGTTGAGGTCCTTGGCCAGCTCCAGGCCCTTGGCCAGGCCCTTGTCGGCCAGCTCGGATCCGTCGGTGGCAATCAGGATGCGCTTGTACATGGTGGGGCTCCGTGGCGGTCTGCCAGATGGGAACAACACCATTGCACACCGGATGTGCAGGGCGCGCCTTGAGCAGGATCAATCCGGCGCGGCGCAGCGGCGTGTGCGCATCGCCAGCTTGCGTACCCGGACACTGCAGCGCAAGCTGGGTGGGCGGCGGCGCGCCGCCTTGGGAGAACCCGCATGCAGGACCGCAAGCCGACATCACGAAGCCCCCTCAGGATCATCCTGTGGAGCCTCATCGCCGCCTTCGTGCTGTTCTACGGCGGCTATCATCTGGGCAAGGACATGGCGCTGCGTGACAACGCCCGGCAGTCAGCCGGCCGATAACGCTCTTCTGTAGAGCCGAGCCATGCTCGGCTGTTTTTCCCGCCAGAAGCAGCCGAGCATGGCTCGGCTCTACATTTTCTGCCCTCAGGCGATCTGCACCACGCGTGCGTTCTGGCACAGCGGATAACTGGCCACGAATTCGGCAATCGCATCACGCATCGCTTCGAACGATTCGCCGTACATGTACAGCGCGGTCTCGGTCGGGCCCTGCCACCAGCTGCAGATCTCGCCCAGGCCGTCGATGTTCTCCGACAGCTGCTCGAACACGTGGTTGGAATCGCACTGCTCGTAGACCTCGTCCGGCAGGGTCAGGCCATCCAGGTAGATGCCCAGGCCTTCGGTCACGCCGAAGCTGCGGTCGGCCTCGCCCGCACCCTGCAGCTGCGAACCCTTCGGCGCGCCCAGCTGCTCCAGCAGGTCGATCAGCTTCGGCACGCCGGCCGCATCGACCAGCGCCACTTCGATATCGCCGTATTCGACCTCGCCGAGGTCGGACATCGCGGTGCCGCCGCCGGTCAGCTCGCCCACCTGGGCCGCCTGCAGCAGCGCATCGAGCGGATCCTCGAACAGTTCGTGGCGATGCTCGGGCTGCAGCTTGGCGTTCAACTTCACGGTGACGTGCAGCGTGGGTTCGGTCATCGGGGCGTTCCTGGAAGATGTGGCTTCTATTGTAGAGCCGAGCCCATGCTCGGCTGTTCTTCCAGCCAGAAGCAGCCGAGCATGGGCTCGGCTCTACAACAGCCCGTCAACGCAGGAACGGCGCCACCTTGCGCTTGAGCAGCTCCACCAGCACCGGGTCCATGTACTCGTAGTCGTCCGGGATATCCAGGCAGATCACCCGCTTGCCGTCCAGCCATGCCTTGTAGCGGCTGGACAACCGGTTGCGGTGCGCCTTCTCCATCACGAACACCAGGTCGGCCCACTGCAGCAACTCGGGGCTGAGTACTTCCTCGGCGTCGGCCAGCAGGCCGGCCGAAGCGGTCTCAATGCCCGGCCAATCGGCGAACACCTGCTCAGCCGTGGGACTGCGCAGGCGGTTCTGGCTGCAGAGGAAGAGCACATTGCGGGTCATGGATACTCGCTTTTGTAGAGTCGAGCCGTGCTCGACTGACTTTTCCCGCTGCAAGCAGCCGAGCATGGCTATGCCGGTCGTCCTGACCGGCACCCTTCGGGCCGTCTCAAGCGACGTTGGCAGCGGCTCCTGCCGCTACCTTCGGCTCTACAGGAATTCCCGCCCCCCCGACAGTGATCAGATCACCGTCAGGTTGGCATACGCCATCACCAGCCACTTGCTGCCGGCATCGGCGAATTCGACCTGCACGCGGGCGTGGGCACCGTTGCCTTCGTAGTCGGTCACCATGCCTTCGCCGAACTTGGGATGGGTGACCAGCGCGCCGAGCTTCAGCGGCGGCGCCTCGATCGAGGCATGGCCCATCACCCGGCTGGCGCCCATCGAGGCCGGCCGCGAGACCTGCACCTTCGGGCGCACTTCGTGCAGCAGCTCGCGCGGAATCTCGCGCAGGAAGCGCGACGGCAGGCTGTAGTTGTCCTGGCCATGGATGCGGCGCGATTCGGCGTAGCTCAGCACCAGTTTCTGGCGCGCGCGGGTGATGCCGACGTAGGCCAGGCGGCGCTCTTCTTCCAGCCGCCCGCTTTCCTCCAGCGAACGTGCGCTGGGGAACAGGCCTTCTTCCAGGCCGGCCAGGAACACCAGCGGAAACTCCAGGCCCTTGGCCGAGTGCAGGGTCATCAGCTGCACGCCGTCCTCGCCCGCCTGCGCCTGGCCCTCACCGGCCTCCAGCGCGGCATAGGCCAGGAACGCGACCAGCTCGTCCATGTCCTCGCCCACTTCCTCGATGTCATCGGCACGGCGCACGAAGCGAGAGGCCACCGAGACCAGTTCGTCGAGGTTGTCGGTGCGCGATTCCGAGTCCAGCGCGTTGCGGCTTTCCTTGCTCCAGTGCTCGCGCAGCTGCGAGCGGGCCAGCACGTGGTCCACGCGCTCGGCCAGGGTCATGTGCAGGGTCTGCGCCTGCAGCTCGTTGACCAGCACCAGGAAGCCGGCCAGTGCATTGCGCGCACGTGCGGCCAGCGCGCTGCCCTGGGTGACCAGCATGGTCGCTTCCC
The DNA here is from genome assembly GCF_030236855.1 of Stenotrophomonas maltophilia group sp. Smal13. NCBI lineage: Bacteria > Pseudomonadati > Pseudomonadota > Gammaproteobacteria > Lysobacterales > Lysobacteraceae > Stenotrophomonas > Stenotrophomonas maltophilia group sp. Smal13. The sequence continues at coordinate 162,575 of NZ_JASJSQ010000001.1, read as the reverse complement.
ACAGCGAAATACCCTGCGCGCGCGCCTCGCGGCGCACTTCGTCCAGCGTGCGGTCGCCGATGCCACGGGTGGGCGTGTTGACCGCGCGCTCGAACGCCGCGTCATCGTTGCGGTTGGACAGCAGGCGCAGGTAGGCCAGCGTGTCCTTGATTTCGGCACGCTCGAAGAAGCGCATGCCGCCGTACACGCGGTACGGCACCTGTTCGCTCAGCAGCGCCTCTTCCAGCGCGCGCGACTGCGCGTTGCTGCGGTAGAGCACGGCCACTTCGGTATAGCTGCCACCGTCTCGCACCCACTGGCGCGCGCGCTCGACGATGTAGCGCGCCTCGTCCATCTCGTTGTACGCCGCGTACAAGTCGATCGGCTCGCCGTCGCCGCTGTCGGTCCACAGCTGCTTGCCGATGCGGTCGGGGTTGTGCGCGATCACCGCATTGGCGGCACCGAGGATGTTGGCGGTGGAGCGGTAGTTCTGTTCCAGGCGGATGGTCTGCGCGCCGGGGAAGTCGCGCAGGAAGCCCTGCACGTTCTCGACCTTGGCACCGCGCCAGCCGTAGATGGCCTGGTCATCGTCGCCGACCACGAACACGTGGCCGGAATCGCCCGCCAGCACGCGCACGAAGGCGTACTGGATGGCGTTGGTGTCCTGGAACTCGTCTACCAGGATCTCGCGGAAGCGCGCGCGGTAGTGCGATAGCAGGGCCGGGTTGTCGCGCAGCAGTTCGTGCGCGCGCAGCAGCAGCTCGGCGAAGTCGACCAGGCCGGCGCGGTCGCAGCGTGCCTGGTACTCGATGTAGGCCTGGCGCATGGTTTCCAGCCAGGCGTCGTGCGGCTCGGGCTGGATGTGCTGCGGGCGGCGGCCTTCGTCCTTCTGCGCGTTGATCCACCACGCGATCTGCTTGGCCGGGTACTTGCCGTCGTCCAGTTCCAGCGCCTGCACCACCCGCTTGACCAGCCGCAGCTGGTCGTCCGAGTCCATCACCTGGAAGCCTTCGGGCAGCTTCGCGTCCTGCCAGTGCAGGCGCAGCAGGCGATTGGCCAGGCCGTGGAAGGTGCCGATCCACATGCCACGGCTGCCATTGGGCAGCTGTGCGTCGATGCGGTGGCGCATTTCGCCGGCCGCCTTGTTGGTGAAGGTCACCGCGAAAATGCCGTGGGTCGGCACGCCATCGACTTCATGCAGCCAGGCGATGCGGTGGGTGAGTACGCGGGTCTTGCCGGAACCGGCACCGGCCAGCACCAGGTGGTGGCCGGGGGGAGCGGAGACGGCTTCGCGCTGGGCCGGGTTCAGGCCATCAAGCAGGTGGGAGACATCCATGCCCCCATTTTACGGCATCGCCGTCGCGGCTCCTGCGACCACCTGGGTTGCCAGTGCCTGCGCCTGCTGACGCAGTTCAGGCACCGCCAGGCTTTCCCACAGGCTGCCGATGCGCAGGCTGCCGAGCACGCCCAGCCGTGCCTGCGGCTGGCCACCGGCGGCACACAGGCGATCGCCCGGCACCGTGCTGTCCAGGCCCAGCCCGTGCGGGCCGGGGCGCGCCAGCCCATCGGCCTGCAGCTGCTGCAGCAACGGATTGCGCAGCGCGCTGGCGCGGGTCTCCACGCCGGTGGCGTTGATCACCCCGCTGATCGTCCACTGCTGTTCATTGCCCGAGGCATCGCGGCCGGACAGCTGCAGCGCATCGCCGTCGCGCCAGACGCGTTGCAGGCGGGACCGGTGGATACGCAGCTGGCCGCTGTCCTGCAGGGACTGCAGCTGCGCATCCACTTCTTCGGCGATGCGGTGGCGATGCACGTCCCAATAGCGCACCACATGGCGCAGGAAGCGACGCTGGTCCGCCTCATCGAGGCTGCACCACAGCGCCTGCCCGTGCGGACGGATGCGGTCCATCACGCCCTGCCACGGCAGGCCGTCGGCCTGTGACTGGCGTGCGAACCCGCGCAACGCGCGCAGGCGCTGGCGCAGGTTCATCGGCAGCAGCGTGGCCGGGTCGAACGTGGGCAGGCCACCATGCGCGTGCGGCAACGGCAGCAGGCCATGGCGCGAGATCACGTGCAGCGGTCCGGTGTGGCCGGCGGCGACCAGCGCCAGCACGGTGTCGGCCATGCTCAGGCCGGAGCCGACAATGGCTACAGCCTGTTCGCCGGCCAGGGTGCGTACGCCGTCGTAGTCCCAGGCCTCGATCACATCATCGGCAGGCAGCGCCTCGGCACCGGCCACCGGCAGCGGGCGCATGCTGTTGCCGGTGGCGAGCACCGCCTGCGCGGCGTGCAGCGTGTGGCCATCGCCGAGCGTCAGCTGGTAGCCGTGGTCATCCGGCTGCAGGCCCAGTACCGGCTGCGCGATCACCTGCAGCTGCGCCGGGCTGGCTGCGGCAGCGTCCTGCAGGCGCTGCTGCAGGTAGGCCGCGAAGTAGTGGCGGCACACGTAACGCTCGCCCAGCACCTCGCGCGCCTCGCCCGGGTAGGCGTTGGCGGCCATCAGGTAGTCGAGGAAATCGCCGGGCTGGTCGGCAAACGCACTCATCTTCGCCGCCGGCACGTTCAGCAGATGCTCCGGCCACGGCGTGGCATAGGCGATGCCCTGCGCCAGCTGCGAGGCGGGTTCGAAAATGGCCAGCGCCAGCGGCGCCTTGGCCTGGCGCAGTACCTGGATCGCCACCAGCACCCCGGCCGCACCACCACCGATGATTGCCAGGTCCAGTTCGCCATTACGCGGTGAATCAGTCATGTGCCGATTGTAGGCCATCGGCGATGACAGGCCGGATTGCCGAAGCGGGCGGCCGGCATTGCCTTACATCAACGCATCGGCCAGCCGTGCGATGCCTTCGCGGCTGCGCCGCCACGTGGGGCGGCTGCGCCACTGCTGCAGGTCCAGCTGCCGCGACTCACGCAGATAGCCATCCTCGATCTCGCACAACTGCTGCACCAGCGCGCGGTCGTAGCAGATCAGGCCGATCTCGGCATTCAGCGCGAACGAGCGGATATCCATGTTGATCGAGCCGAGCACGGCGATGTCCTCGTCCACGCTCATGTGCTTGGCGTGCAGGAACTGCGGTTCGTACAGGGCGATGCGCACGCCACAGCGCAGCAGCTCGTCGTAGTACGCCTCCTGCGCCCACGAGGTCAGCCGCTGGTTGTTGCTGGCGGAGAGGATCAGCTGCACCTGCACACCGGACAATGCCGCAATGCGCAGCGCGCTCAACGTGGCCTCGTCGGGCACGAAGTACGGCGTGACCATCACCAGCCGCCGCCGCGCCAGGTGGATCAGCGCGGCCACCGCATCACGCGCGTTGCTGTACGGGTAGGCCGGGCCGCTGGGCAGCAGCTGGGTGGCGATGTCATCGCTGCACTCGGGCACATCGGCGATCACGTCCAGACGCTGGCCGGTTTCCATGTACCAGTCGCTGGCGAACACCGCTTCCAGATGCGCCACCGCCGGGCCACGCACGCGCGCCACCAGTTCGCGGTTCGGGTGGCCGGGCACGAACTGCGGGCCCGCCAGGTTCTGCGAACCGACATAGGCCACTTCGTTGTCGATCACCGCGATCTTGCGGTGGTTGCGCAGGTCCATGCGCCCGCTGCGGCGCCAGCGCAGGCCACCGGGCAGCATCGCGCGCACTTCGATGTCGCGCGCCTGCAGGCGCTTGCGATAGGCGCGCAGACCGCGCTTGGCACCCACCGCGTCGAGCAGCACGCGGCATTGCACGCCACGCGCCGCTGCTCGCTGCAGTGCCTCGACCACCGCCTCGCCCACCGCGTCGTCAAACATCAGGTAGTACAGCAGGTGCACGCGGTCCTCGGCCTGGTCGATGTCGGCGATCAGCGTGTGCAGCGATTCGTCGTAGTCGGTCAGCAGGTCCACCGCGTTGCCGTGCACCGGCATGAAATCACCCTGCCGCTGCACCAGCGGCACGATCTCGGCGCAGGCGGTGTCCGGCTGCGGGGTCCAGCGCAGGCGATGCTGCAGCGCCTGTTCCTCGCGGATGACCTGCGAGGCCTCGGCCTGTCGGCGGATACGCTCGCGTGACAGCCACGGATGGCCGAACAGCAGGTACAGCGGCAGGCCCAGCAGCGGCACGAAGCCGACCAGCAGCAGCCAGCTGCGCGCCGCCCCCGGCGTGGTGCGGGTGGGGATCCAGCACAGCGCGACCAGCCGGATCAGCCAGTCGATCAGCAGCAGGTACGAACCCAGCAACCACTCGAACAGCATCGCGTCGCCCGTCGGGAGGTGATGGGTCATTCTGCCCAGCGGGGTGTGTAGAGTCGAGCCGCGCTCGACTGCTTTGAAGCCGTGTGCCAACCAAGGTTGGCACCTACCGGGGGTGGGGACGGCGTGCCAACCAAGGTTGGCACCTACCGGGTGAAGGGACAGCGTGTCGACCAAGGTCGACACCTACCGGGGGCGGGACAAGTTGCCAACCAAGGTTGGCACCCACCCTCTGGATGCCAGGCATGAAAAAACCCGCCACAAGGGCGGGTTTCTTCGCGGGGATCAGCAATCCTTGCGGATTACTTGATCTTGCCTTCCTTGTACGGGACGTGCTTACGCACGACCGGATCGTACTTGGAGAATTCCATCTTCCCCGGGGTGTTCTTCTTGTTCTTGTCGGTCGTGTAGAAGTGACCGGTACCAGCGGTCGAAATCATACGGACCTTATCGCGCTTGCCTGCCATGATCGTCTACTCCTCAGACCTTTTCGCCGCGCGCACGCAGCTCAGCCAGAACGGAATCGATGCCGTTCTTGTCGATGGTGCGCAGTGCATGCGCGGAAACACGAAGCTTCACCCAGCGGTTTTCGCTGGCAACCCAGAAGCGGCGCTCGTGCAGATTCGGCAGGAAACGACGACGGGTCTTGTTGTTGGCGTGCGAGACGTTGTTACCCGTCTGCACTCGCTTGCCGGAAACCTGGCATACGCGGGACATTGCGCACCTCGATAGTAAGTTGTGTCAGCCCGTAGCCCGGGAGACGGCGGCCTCGATGGTTGCCCACCACACGTCAAGAGAATCAAAGGGTTACGCTGGCGTTGGGCGGCCGGGGACGTGCTCCCGGAGGCGCCGCCCGGTAGAAAACCGGACACAGCGAGCCGCGCATTATGCACGGGTTCAAGCACTTGCGCAAGTTACCCACAGGCTGGGGCTGAATGCGACGGTCGCTCCCTGTAGAACCAGCTCAACGCAGATGCGGAATCACCTGGGCCAGCAGGTGCGCATCCTTCAATGCGCCATGCAGGCCCCGGTTCCCGGGAATGCGAAGGCGCTGCAGCACATCATCCAGCTTATTGCCTTGGCCCGGCCAGCGCCCGCGCGCCAGCTTCAGGCTGCAGGTGATGCGGCAATGCTGGGCCAGCGTGCCGGGGATGCCAGCCAGGCGCAGCTCGTTGTCCAGGAAGCCCACATCGAAGGTGGCGTTGTGCGCGACCATCTCGCTGCCACGCAGGAACTCCAGCAGCTCGGCGGCCTTGCTGGAGAACAGTGGCTTGCCCACCAGCATCGCGTCGCTGATGCCGTGCACGCGCTGCGCGCCCCAGTCCACCTTGCGCTGCGGCTGCAGGTAGGTGTGGAACTGGCGGCCGGTGAGCTGGCCATCGATCAGTTCGACGGCACCGATTTCGATCACCCGGTGCCCCAGGCGGTGGGAGATGCCGGTGGTTTCGGTATCCAGTGCGACGATGCGGCTCATCAGGGTGTGCGTTCTCCAGTACGTGCAGCCGGATTTTCGCACGCGACCGATGCACTCACCCCAACGCTTCCACCACCCAATCAATGAACACCCGCAGCCGCTGGCTCATGTGCCGGTTGGGCGGGAACATCACATGCATCGGCATGGGTGGCAGCTGCCAGTCCTGCAGCACCGGCAGCAGCTCGCCACGCGCCACGTGCGGTTCGGCCATGTAGCTGGGCAACGCGACCACGCCCAGCCCCGCCAACGCCGCGGCCAGATAGGCGTTGCCGTCGTCGAAGCCGACCGCATAGCGGCCCTGCACCTCGATGCGCTCATCGCCGCGCTGGGCGCTGAACACGCGGGCCCGGCCACTGCGCGGGCTGAGGAAGCCGACCATGTGGTGATCGGGCCCTTCCAGCGCGCGCGGGTCGGCAGGCAACCCGAAACGCTGCACATAGCCCGGGCTGGCGTGGAAGCCGATCGGCAGCGCAGCAAGCGGCCGCGCCACCAGCGCCGGGTCGGCTGGAGTGCCACCACGGATCACGCAATCGACGTTGTCGGCGATGACGTCCACCTCGCGGTCACTCACGCCGATGTCCAGCTGGATCTCCGGGTAGCGCGCCTGGAAATCCGGCAGCGCCGGTACCAGCCGCAAGCGCGCGTACGGCCCGGGCACATCCACGCGCAGGCGTCCGCGCGGTTGGGTGGCCGCGTCTCCCAGCCCGCCCTCCACCTCTTCCAGCTCGGCCAGCAGGCGGGCGATGCGCGGGTAATAGGCCGCGCCATCGGCGGTGACGCTGACCCGGCGCGTGGTGCGGTTGAGCAGGCGCAGCCGCAGGTGCGCCTCCAGCTGCTGCACCAGCTGGGTGGCCGTGGTGCGGCTGATCTGCAGGGTCTGCGCGGCGCGGGTGAAGCTGCCGGTTTCCACTACCCGGGCAAAGGCCCGCATCGCCTCGAAACGGTCCATGGTGGGTCATGATTGTTTGGAATTGGCAATCAATCTAGGCCGATCATCGCGGTTTATCCAGACAGCGCTGGCGCGGAGGATGGCGTTCTCTCCCACGGGATCTTCCCCATGTCACAGCGTGATGTCGTTTTCCCCGCCGGCCGCCAGGCCCTGTACGAGCGCAACCGCTACTCGCCGGCGATCCGATCCAACGGCTTCCTGTTCGTTTCCGGCCAGGTCGGCAGCCGCGAGGACGGCTCGCCCGAACCGGATTTCGAAGCGCAGGTGCGCCGCGCCTTCGAAAATCTCAATGCGGTACTGGCTGCCGCCGGCTGCACGTTCGAAGACGTGGTTGATGTGACGGTGTTCCTGGTCGACCCCGAGAAGAACTTCGAGAAGGCTTGGGCGATCGTGCCCGAGTACTGGGGCGAGGCGCCGCACCCGACCCTGACCGGTATCGGCGTGACCTGGCTGTACGGGTTCCAGTTCGAGATCAAGGTGATCGCGAAGCTG